>CAZLVX010000156.1:0-4253 GCA_964562965.1 uncultured Lishizhenia sp. | reverse complement strand
CCGATTTTTTCAAAGGTGTAATTTTGAATTCTACTCCCAGAGATATCTGCGAATTTCCCTGTAAACGGGGCATTTCCAAAAAATGCTAAATGAAAGGCATCTTTGGTGAAATTAGTTGTTAAATAGGAGTTTGCTGCCAATTTTATTGACCAACCTAAGCGCTTATTTCTTAAAAAGTTACTTTTTGTATTCCGATAACTAACCTCTGACTGAATATCTGAATAGAATAGATTGACATTCTTCATCCTGTTCAAATTCTGTTCTTTAATCTCATTCGAAATATCGCCTCCGTAAAATAGCTTCGATACCAAATTTCGATGCAATGAATTTCCGTTGTATTGAGCTCCTGCATCAAACCATATTTCAGTTGAATTATCAGATAAAGTATCTTGAGCAACGGGTAGCCAATTTTGCGTCATACCCTTTAAGGATAAACATGAGATACAGAAAATGAGCAAAACGTATTTCATCAATATACGATTTTTGTTTGCATGACAGCACTCAGTTTGACGGAAACATATGCTCCATAAGGAATTGAAACGGGAATATTAGCTCCTGTGTTAATATCGGGAGAATCGACTCTCAACTCGGCTATTACTTTTTTAATTGAATTAAGCTGAGTGATTATTTCTTCTGATAAATTAAACTGCACAGTAGAGGTCTTTTCTTTAAGACCAGTCTGCGGATTTATAACACCCATTTCCGAACTCGAAATCTGTGCATCTCCAATTACCGTAAATAAAATGTCGCCAGCTTCATTGGCTAGGTACAATACGGGAGAAACAGCATATGGAAAGGCATTTGAGGCTTTAAGTTTTATAATGCCAGAGGTAAGATGAGATTTTGAAGTGTTTTGTGATAAAGATAAATTAAAGGTGTCTCTTAACGTCAACCCATCACTTCCTATCGTCATTGGCATCTGCGTACTCACTTTTAATTTAATTCTACTATTTGGAAAAATCTCGTCGGTACTACCTGAAATATTTCCCCAAGGATTCAATTGTAATTGGTAACCTAATTCTTGATTTCCTCCCAAATTCTCTACATATTGCTCGATATTGCTATTGGAGGGCGTGAAATTTAGGATTGAACTAGATGGCGTTATGTTGTTCCATGAACCTAGAGCAGCGTTAAGAAGAATTGGATTATTCATGAGTGACGATGATAATAAAACTGAATTTCCTTGGGAATTCGTGTTTTTTGCATAAGTCAATGCTGCTCGCATTGCTAATTTCATCCCATTCTCTATTTTAAATTGAAAAGCTGAGGAGGGAATATCAATATTTCCTGAAACAATATTTGATAAATACGGCACAGTAAATTGTGAGGTATCGCTTATGGTAGCGGATCCAAAATAACCTTTGGCATAGCTCAGTTTCAAGTTAGTTAACTTTGCCTGAAAGGTAAAATCATGGTTTGTAGTTACATTCGTAACAGGTCCGTTTGGATCTGTTTTAATGCTTAAACGCGACTGTAATTTGTTATAATTTAGTCCTGACTGTGCAGTTAAATCTAACTCATAATTGGAAATATCAAAACTTGTCTCGGCAAAAGAAGGAGATGCAATACTTCCTGCTGGAACACTGAATTCATGAGTCAAATTCGCACCTCCCTGTGTCACACCTGGCATCTCAATGGTAAAAATCACACCTGTATTTAATGGATTAAAAACTTTTAAATCAATTCTACCGGAAGATAATATCGCTTTTTTCAGAATAACATCAACCAAAGCCAAAGGATGTTCCTCAATAGAATTTACAAACTGAGAACCTGGTTGCACGTTATTAATATTTAATGTTGGACTAAAAACTTGGGAAATCGTTGTATCCGGTATCGTGACGACATCGTTTATTCCAATATTTAAAATCGTTCTTGTCAGGTCAAGGTTTAATGAGCCGGGTATTACTGAAACTAATGTAGAATCATTGTAAAAATTCGATAAATCAATGGTATCGTTGGCAATCGGAGAAACTAATTCTTGTTCCCAAGTTGTGGGTTGTTTCTTACATGAACTAATCAAATAAAGAATAACAAATACACTAAGGAGAATTCGCATGATGGCTAATTTAGTGAATTTCGCGAATAGTACAATTACTTGTTTACATCTTCAAGTCGTATTATTCTACCTAATTCAGAAGTGTAGATTATTCCTTTCTTGTATGGAATCATAGAAAAACATTTCTCTTCTGAAATTGAATGCCAATTTCGACCAAAATCTGATGAAAAATCAACACCATTGGTTCCTCCACAAAATAACAAGTTACTTTTCTCATTATATATTACCATTGACCTGTATCCTCTTGGTGAAACTTCTGGGGTTATCCAAGTACTATCAGCATTTATTTGTAAAAAAGAATTACTTTGTTGCTCGTTCGGAAACAGGTAGTCACCACCAACTATAACTTTAGTGACCAAATTTGATTTCGTTAGAACACATAATGAATAAGCTCCACAACTTTCACATGATGAAAATGGAAGTTCTTGAATATCCCACGTTAATCCATAATCTGTGGAATGAAATAAACGCGAGTCTAGTCCACCAGAAACAAAATACCAATCATTTGCGGAAACATGGACGGTAGTTCCACTTGCTGCAAAAGCAGCTTCTCCGGTATTTGAAGCAACGTTAGGTAATTTTTCCCACTCTCCCGATGCACTTAAACTGTAAAGAGAAAACTCACCATCGACAGGATCTCCCATCAACAAACCTTTTTTTTTAGAAATACTAAATCCATCTAAAAATACGTTTTGACCGCTTGATTCAAAAGTTTGAATTCTTTCTAATTTATACTTTCCGAATAATCCCTTTTTAAAGCAAATCATTCGCCCGAGATTTCCGGTTTGCATCACGTGTAATTTTCTTCTAACCAACTGAATATCTCGAATTTCAGGAAAGCTGTCAGTTGAAATTAAATTAGATTTATTCCCTTTTACTTTATAAATTTTCCCGAGATTAGTACCAATAAAAATAGTTTTTCCATTATTACATATGGCGCGGGCATGTTCGTTCGATTTACCGAAAACAAAAGGTTTTTGAGCACTAAGGGTATAAGGACAGAAAATCACCAAATAAAAGGCGAATTTCAAAAGATTTTTCATCAAACGCGTTCTATTATTGTTGCATAGCCTTGTCCAACACCGATGCACATGGTTACCAATGCGTATCGTTTTCCTGTTTGTTGAAGTTGGCGAGCGGCCGTCAGTAATATTCGGGCACCTGACATTCCAAGAGGATGCCCCAAAGCAATCGCGCCTCCATTGGGATTGATACGTGGGTCATTATCTGCAAGTCCCATCGCTCGTGTGCAGGCTAAAACTTGTGCTGCAAAAGCTTCGTTTAATTCTAAAACATCCATATCGGCTAAGTTCAATCCTGCTCGTTCGAGTGCTTTTTGAGAAGCGTAAACTGGACCTATCCCCATAATGCGGGGTTCAACACCGGCAACTGCGGCACTCACAATTCTTGCTATAGGTTTCAAGTTATGGTTTTTTACACCCGATTCTGAAGCGATTAAAAGAGCTGCTGCACCATCATTCAAGCCCGAGGCATTGCCCGCTGTAACAGTCCCGTCTTTTTTGAAGGCTGGCTTTAAACTAGCTAATGTATCCATTGTTGTTGATGCTCTGGCAAATTCATCTGTTCCGAAGTGAATTGGATCTTTCTTCTTTTGAGGAATCGAAACGGCAGCTATTTCATCATTTAAAAATCCGTTTTCTTTCGCTTTCGCAGCTTTTTCCTGTGACCAACAAGCAAAGCGATCTTGCGCTTCACGTTCTATTCCGTATTTCTCCACCAAGTTTTCAGCAGTCATTCCCATGCTGTCAACTCCGTAAATTTCCTCCATTTTAGGATTAATAAAGCGCCAACCGAAAGATGAATCAAACATTTGGGCATCTCTACCAAACGCAGATGATGTTTTAGAAATTACCCAAGGACCACGAGTCATGTGCTCTACACCTCCAGCAATGTACAAATCTCCAGCACCATCTTTTATGGCTCTAGCCGCATTCACCACAGCCGCCATACCTGATGCACATAATCGGTTGACCGTTTCTCCTGCAACTTCAACAGGAAGTCCTGCAAGTAGTCCTGCCATTCGGGCGATATTTCGGTTGTCCTCTCCTGCTTGATTTGCACATCCTAAAATTACATCTTCAACTTTAGAAAAATCTAGATTTGGATGTCTGTCCATCAACGCTCGAATGGCATATGCCGCCAAGTCATCAGCGCGAACACCTGACAGGGTTCCTCC
>CAZLVX010000155.1:0-4268 GCA_964562965.1 uncultured Lishizhenia sp. | reverse complement strand
AACTTTTTCCTCCACGCTTGAATTACAGGTGCTGCTTGGTCAAATTCTCCTAAAGAAGCACAGTGAAATAGAGTTGAATTTTTTGGTAATTTTTCAATTTTTTGACGCCAGTTTTTTCTTCCATCAATCCATTTTTTTGCTTTTTCATTTCCGAATTTTGAAGAAAGAAAAATTGCGAAATAATAGATATAGATAATAGCCTGATAAAACATTATTCAAAATAATAATCTCTTGGTTCTGCTTTGTAAAAAGGAATATACCAACCTAGTCTAATTCCAAATTGCAAATCCAATCGCAAATCCTTGGAGACAGGAATATCGGGTTGATCGAAATTAATTGTTCTTCTGTTGTAGGTATACCCCTGTTGTGCATAGATACCCGCGAAAAACTGATAAAATCCTTCTTCTGGAAGAAACGCATAGCCAACAAATTGACTCGTATTAATTCCTGTAGTATAGCGGTCGTAACCTTTTCGGTAATTCGTTTCGATTTGAGGTACGACTTGTCTACTAGTTTCAATTCTGAAGCGGTGTTGGAGATATCCAGCTCCAAATTGAAGATGAAGATGGGAAGCTTTTTTCTTGGTAGATAGTGGTATGTATTTCCCCAAACACGCATTCGCATAGAAACCCCGAGCATAGGTCATCACCACAGCAATGTCACCATTGATATCAGTAATGTTGCCTTGGGCATCAGTTAAATGAGAAAAAACAGAATCAAATTCGGATTTAAATTGATTACCAAAAATTAAAGACGACTCTACCGAAAAAGTTAAGTTTTTCGGAGTCCGCAACAGCATGCCACCGCCAATGTGGTTAAGAAAACCATAACGCTTTGCCAAATCACCAGCAGGAATATTTGCACCATACTGAACTTGAAACATTTGACTAAAACTCTTCTTTGGAACCTGTGCAAAAAGATTACAAGTCACTAAAAAAAATGTCAAAAAAGTTAGCCATCTCATTGGTACAAAGTTAACCGAAAGAAATTATATTGTTTGATAACCTTTATTTAAATGAAAATTTCACGGCAATTGACGAATAAAAATTGGGTAAAAGGGCTTAAATTCCTTAACTTTGCCACCTAATTGTATGTCAATGAAGAAAATCCAAATGGTGGATTTGGTTAGTCAATACGAAAAGATTAAACCAGCAATCGATGAAGCGATCCTAAATGTCATTCAAAATGCACATTTTATTAATGGTCCGGAAGTTACGGGATTCAAAGAAGACCTCGAACAATACCTCCACGTAAAGCATGTAATACCTTGTGCAAATGGAACGGATGCGCTGCAAATAGCAATGATGGCATTAGGTCTTCAACCTGGAGATGAAGTCATTACCCCTTCTTTCACGTACATTGCCACCACCGAAGTAATCGCCTTGCTTGGACTTAAGCCCGTTTTTGTTGAAGTGAATAAAGACACTTTCTGTATAGATGAAAACGAAATTGAAAAAGCAATTACCCCAAAAACAAAGGCAATTGTTCCTGTCCATTTGTATGGCCAAGCAGCAAATATGAATGCCATCATGGAAATTGCTAAAAAGCACCAATTATTTGTTGTAGAGGATAATGCCCAAGCCATTGGTTCCAATTATCATTTGACTGATGGAACGGTAGTTAAAACAGGAACGATTGGTGATATCGGTTGTACTTCATTTTTTCCATCGAAAAACTTAGGTTGCTATGGGGATGGTGGCGCGCTGTATACCAACAACGACGAACTTGCAACCAAAATAAAAATGATTGCAAACCATGGGCAAAGCAAGAAATATTACCACGATGTTGTCGGCTGTAATTCAAGACTAGATAGTGTTCAAGCTGCAGTTTTAAGAATTAAACTTCGTCAACTAGAAAACTACATTGACGCCCGTCGAGAGGTTGCTGCCTATTATGATGCCTACTTTGGACCAATGAAGGGTGTTCAAATTCCATTTCGCTCGCACGATTCCAAACATGTTTTTCATCAATACACTTTAATTTTAGACGGACCTAACAGAGACGGACTAAATGAATATTTGGCTTCAAGAGATATTCCAAGTATGATTTATTATCCTGTTCCCGCTCACCGTCAAAAAATGTTTGCTTCTTTTGGCTCAGGAAACCTAAACTTACCGGTGACAGACTGGTTAACAGAACGGGTAATTTCATTGCCAATTCATACTGAAATGCAAGAAGATCAGTTGGAGTACATTACCAAAACCGTTGAAGAATATATTGGAAGGTAAAAAATCAATCAAAACTACACACTCAAATGAATAAAATCGCCGTTGTTGGAACTGGATATGTGGGACTTGTTACTGGAACATGTTTCGCAGAAACGGGAAACCAAGTAGTTTGTATCGATATTGATGCAAACAAAGTTGAAAAAATGAGAAACGGAATGGTTCCAATTTATGAACCTGAATTAGACACCCTTTTTCATCGAAATGTCAAAGCCAATCGTTTATCTTTTACTACTTCTTTGGAAGAAGGTATCTCTGACGCAGAAATCATTTTTTTAGCCTTACCAACTCCTCCCGGGGAAGATGGAAGTGCCGACTTGTCATACATCCTAGGGGTGGCAGATCAGTTGGGAAAAATCATGAAAGAATACAAGGTAATTGTCGACAAGAGTACAGTGCCCGTAGGAACGGCTGAAAAAGTGCATCAAGCCATTGCGAAAAACGCTACCACTGAATTTGCCGTTGTTTCTAATCCAGAATTTTTAAGAGAAGGATTCGCTGTGAGTGACTTTTTAAAGCCAGATAGGGTTGTGATTGGGACATCTGATGACCGTGCAAAAAAAGTAATGGAAACGCTTTATAAACCTTTTGTTCGTCAAGGAAACCCTATTTATTTCATGGACGAGAAGTCTGCTGAACTCACCAAATATGCTGCTAATTCTTTCCTGGCGACAAAAATCACCTTTATGAACGAAATTGCGAACTTTTGCGAACTTGTGGGGGCTGATGTTGACAAGGTAAGAATTGGAATCGGATCGGATTCTCGAATTGGGAAACGTTTTCTTTTTCCTGGCATAGGTTACGGAGGATCTTGTTTTCCTAAAGATGTACAAGCTCTAGTAAAATCGGGAAGAGAGAAGCACTTCGAATTTGAAATTTTAGATGCTGTAATGCGTGTAAACGAGAAACAAAAAACAGTATTGTTTCCGAAAATCAATAATTTCTTTAGAGGAGATTTAAATGGAAAAAAAATTGCGATTTGGGGCTTAGCCTTCAAACCAGATACCGATGACATTCGCGAAGCACCAGCGCTGTATATGATCGACGAACTTACCAAAGCAGGAGCAGTAGTTATGGCTTACGACCCGGAAGCTATGGAAAATGTAAAACGCCTAATCGGAGATAAAATTACATATGCATCGAATGAATACGAGGTGCTCGAAAATGCGGATGCTCTTTTAATTTGTACGGAATGGGGAATTTTTAGAAACCCAGATTTCAATAAAATGAAAAATCTAATGAAAGATCACGTCATCTTCGACGGAAGAAATTTATACGAAATGGACGAAATGACGACGCGCGGGTTTTACTATGCAAGTATTGGTCGAAATTTAATTCAACAAGCATGAAAAGAATTCTCATCACCGGTGCGGCAGGATTTCTAGGGTCACATTTGTGTGATCGCTTCATCCGCGATGGTTACCACGTAATAGGAATGGATAATCTGATTACAGGTCGACTAAAAAATATTGAGCATTTGTTCGGTTTGGAGCATTTTGAATTTTATCACCACGATGTATCCAAGTTTATCCATGTTCCCGGAAAATTAGATTATATCCTACATTTCGCCTCTCCAGCAAGTCCAATTGACTATTTGAAAATTCCAATTCAAACCCTAAAAGTTGGTTCACTCGGTGTCCATAATTGCCTAGGACTAGCAAAAGCAAAAGGAGCACGTGTCTTGATTGCTTCAACATCAGAGGTTTATGGAGATCCAACCGTTCATCCTCAAACCGAGGAATATTGGGGAAATGTTAACCCTGTTGGCCCAAGAGGAGTTTACGATGAGGCGAAAAGATTTCAAGAGGCTATTACCATGGCTTACCATAAATTCCACGGATTAGAAACGCGAATTATTAGAATTTTCAATACCTACGGACCGCGAATGAGATTAAACGACGGTAGAGTATTGCCTGCGTTTATTGGTCAAGCACTTCGGGGCGAAGACTTAACAATATTTGGCGATGGTAGCCAAACGAGATCGTTTTGTTATGTAGATGATTTAGTTGAAGGTATTGTAAAACTTTTGCATAGTGATTATGC
>CAZLVX010000154.1:2519-4311 GCA_964562965.1 uncultured Lishizhenia sp. | reverse complement strand
GATTTTAGTCTCTAAGAAAAAATACCACTTTGGTTGTTTGGGTTTTTGTATTGAATTTCTCTTTTTAACCCTATGTTTTCAAAGAAGATGAGTTATAATCTCCCGGGAAAATGAGAGATTACTCGCTGCGCTCTTGACCCCAAATGGGTTTAGCTTCGAGTCCACGTAAAGTCAAAAAGCTTCGCAACTTTAATCCTTTTTTGTTTTTCATAACTCATAAAAGCAAGCTTTTTTCGTTCTTTAAACAAAAAAGCCAGCCTTACAGCTAGCTTTTAGTGAACTTGGCGGAGAGAGAGGGATTCGAACCCTCGATAAGCTTTAGGCCTATACACACTTTCCAGGCGTGCTCCTTCAACCACTCGGACACCTCTCCTTTCTTCGGTTTTCTTTCCCTCACTTGGTTGAAAGTAGGAGTGCAAAAGTAAGACATTATGCCTAAATAACGAAAGAAGTGTTGTATTAAGGGTAAATTAATTTCATGACTTTTTGAATATTAACAAGGATTTGATGAATATTTTATTTGTACTTTCGAACCAAACCGAGTAAATTTGTTACTCAATGTTAGACGCGCTGATCACATCAAAAACAAGAATTCGGCTGTTGGTAAAGTTTTTTCTCAATCCAACAATGAAAGCGTATTTGCGTCAATTGGCCGATGAATTTGGTGAAAGTACCAATGCCGTTCGTGTGGAATTGAACCGTTTGACCGAAGCTGGAATCCTTGAAAGTGAAGCCGTTGGCAATGTGGTTAAGTATAAAGCAAAGCAGTCTCATCCATTATTTCCTGAAATTCGAAGCATTGTTTCCAAAATGACAGGATTGGATTCCATCATTGAGTGGGTTATCCAACGTTTAGGGGATGTGGAAAACGCTTATTTGATAGGTGATTACGCAAAAGGACGCGACTCGGGAATCATTGATGTGATCCTCGTTGGAAAAGTGGACAAAGCGTATTTAACAGAATTAATTGAAAAAGCAGAAGATTTAGTGCAACGAAAAATTCGTTACCTCGTAATGAATCAAGTTGAGCTAGAAAACTATAAACTACAACACGAAGAACCGATTTTATTGCTCTGGAGCAAGAATTAATTGGTTTTTTGACATACACTACCTACTACTCACCACAGCATTTTTCATAAAATGACTGTGACTGAGGATGGCGAAGCCGTTAGAAAAAGCAATTGCAGGCAAGGCAAAATTTCACGATAACTAAAGCACATCGAACCGCGCATAACGGACATGAATCGGCTGTGGTTTGGTTGTACGGATTATCAGGATCCGGTAAATCCACGATTGCTAATGCCTTGGAGAAACGATTGTTTGAAATGGGCAACCACACCTATTGCTTGGACGGAGACAATACGCGACTAGGCTTAAACAAAGATTTGGGTTTTTCTTCTGTGGATCGTTTGGAAAACGTTCGACGTGTTGCTGAGGTAGCCAAGTTAATGGCTGATGCAGGAATGATTGTCTTGGTTTCCTTGATTACACCTTACGAAGAACAGCGCTCACTCGTCAAAGAAATATTAAAAAACGAACGATTTTTAGACGTTTACGTGGACTGCGACCTAGCCACCTGCGAACAACGCGACCCAAAAGGACTTTACAAAAAAGCACGTGCGGGAGAAATCTCCAATTTTACCGGAATTTCTGACCCGTTTGAAGAACCAACTGCAGAAGCATTTCGAGTAAACTCGTCAAAATACGATGTAAATGAATGTGTGATAAGGATTGCGGAGGAGTTGGATTTAAGGCTTAAGAATTAGGTCTTAGATTTACGACCCTCTCAAAC
>CAZLVX010000154.1:0-2509 GCA_964562965.1 uncultured Lishizhenia sp. | reverse complement strand
TGTGTGATAAGGATTGCGGAGGAGTTGACTAGAATTTAAATGGAAATTTAGATGGAAAATTTATCTTTATATAATAAACATTCCGATTGTTTGGTTTGTGGTTATTCACGGCTAACTAATTTATATGGATATGACAAAGCATTTCTCGTAAAATGCAGTGATTGTGGGTTCGTTTTTTCGGAAAGGATACCTAGCATAGAAGAGCTTGATAATCATTATAAGAATTATGGTAGCAACTTCTATTGTTCTGAATTGACCATTAAAAGATACAATGAGATTCTTGATAAAATGGAACCATTTCGAAAAACCGGACGATTATTGGATATTGGTTGTGGAATTGGTTTTTTTCTTGATGAGGCTAAGAAAAGAGGTTGGGAGGTATATGGCACCGAGTATTCCGAGAGACTTATTGGATTACTTAGAGAAAAGGGAATTACCATTCACGAAGGTCAGTTAAATAGTGAAAATTACGAAGAAGGATTTTTTGATATTGTAACCTCCTTTGAAGTTATTGAGCATATAAACAATCCAACAAGTGAATTGAAACAAATCGCTACTTTATTGCGAAAAGGAGGTTTGGTTTATTTGACAACTCCAAATTTTAATTCATTGCTAAGACGAAGATTAAAAATTCAATATAATGTAATTAAATATCCAGAACATTTAAGTTACTACACTCCGAAATCACTGTCAAGGTTATTTCACTTAAATGGATTTAAAAAATTGAAAGTTGAAACAACCGGAATTAGTTTAACGAGACTTCGAACTAGTCAAGGGACGTCTGCTCAAAAATTTGTTTCAGCCTCATCTGATGATGAAAAACTTCGTCAACAAATGGATGAAAAATGGTATTTAGGTGCAGCAAAAGTAATAGTAAATAAAATGTTAACGCTGCTTGGCTCAGGTGATAGTCTAAAAGGATGGTTTATTAAGAAATAAGAAAATGAAAGAAGAATGGGACTTAATAATTAAACCAAAACGATCACTATTAGAGATAGATTTTAAAGCTATTTGGCGTTATCGTGACTTGTTGCGAATGTTCGTTTACAGAGATTTTGTAACCTATTACCGACAAACAATTCTCGGTCCAATCTGGTTTTTTATTCAACCGATTTTTACAGCTGCTATAAACTTTTTTGTTTTTGGTAGCCTTGCAGGATTAGGACCGGAAGGAGTACCGGGTTTTCTATTTTATCTTGCCGGACCAATTCTATGGCAGTTTTTTCAAGATACATTTACCAAAACGGCAGCAACATTTGTGGAAAATCAAGCCATTTTTGGAAAAGTATATTTTCCGAGACTTATTATGCCATTGACTGTCTTGATATCCGGTTTATTAAAATTTGGGGTGCAATTACTACTGCTACTTATTGCTATTACTTATTACTACTTCGATACTGGACACTTGAGCATACGATGGGAAATAGTTTTCTTTCCGATTTTACTTGTTATCATCATGATTTTTGCCATGGGTTTTGGGTTATTAGTTTCCTCCCTGACAACAAAATATCGAGATTTGAAATTCCTTATCGATTTTGCTGTTCCACTTTTTAAGTATGTTACACCGGGAATTGCCACGTCTTATGTGCTATTTATAGAAAAGTTACCTGCCAATTTGATACCATTTGCAAAGTATAATCCCCTCGGTTATCTCATTGACTCCTTCAATTACATGTTTGTAGGCGCAGGGAGCTACGATTGGATGAACATTGGCTATTCCGCATTGTGTGCATTAGTAGTTTTAACTTTAGGAGTCTTGATTTTTAATCAAGTAGAAAAGAATTTTATGGATACGGTTTAACTTAAAAAATAACCTCAAGGAATAAGATTAAAAATCTTCCAAGCCAACTTAAAAAATCAAGTCTCAATGAAAGTCATCCAAGTAGACAACCTCTCTAAAACCTACGACCTTGGTTTGGTAGGAACAGGAACTTTATCTAAAGATCTTAACCGAACTTGGGCGAAGCTTAGAGGTAAACCCGATCCTTACGCTACGTTAGCAGAATTGAACGACCGCACTCAGAAAAGTGAAAGTGGAACAGTTTACGCCTTAAAGGATATCAATTTTAGCGTGCATCAAGGAGAAGTATTGGGTATCATTGGGAAAAATGGAGCAGGAAAAAGTACTTTACTAAAGATTCTTTCTCAGATTACCTCTCCAAGCTCTGGAAATATTAAAATTAAAGGACGTGTAGCATCGCTTCTTGAAGTTGGAACAGGAATGCATCCCGAAATGACGGCTAGGCAAAACATCTATCTAAATGGTTCCATTATGGGGATGCGCAGACACGAGATTACTCGAAAATTAGATGAAATTGTTGACTTTGCAGGTATAGGGAAGTATATCGACACGCCTATCAAACGCTTTAGCTCAGGAATGCAAGTACGTTTGGGTTTCGCAGTTGCTGCATTTTTAGAGCCTGAGATTTTGATTGTTGATGAGGTTTTAGCTGTCGGAGATGCAGAATTTCAGAAAAAAGCAGTTGGAAAAATGAAAGATGTATCTAAG
>CAZLVX010000153.1:0-4447 GCA_964562965.1 uncultured Lishizhenia sp. | reverse complement strand
AAATTGAGTGGTCAGTTTGCAATAATTGGAGAATATTATCACACCTTCAGAGATGAAGGATTAAGACCTTCGGATATATATAAGAACAGCGTTGGCGTGGCATTGGAATGGCAAACATTTGGTCATAATTTCACCTTGAATTTTACGAATTCAGGGGGATTAGGAGAGACACAATTTATCCCATACACTTTGGAGAATATTTTGAAAGGTCAATTTAGATTTGGTTTTTGCGTAGGAAGAAAATTTATAATAAACGAATGATATGAAAAAAGTAATTTTTAGTTTAAGTTATTTAGTAGCGCTAGTAGTTTCACTAGCATTTACTTTAACCCCGCCAGACAAATATGATGTAAGTAGTGGGTACTCCATTGGTTTTAAAAGCGCTGATCCATCGGGTAATTTTAAGTTACTTTCGGGAACGGTCGAATACGACAGCGATGATGTTTCGAATACAAAATTCAATTTAAAAATACCGGTTTCATCAATCAATACTGGTAACGGATCGCGCGATAAAAAAGCGCAGACCGAAGAGTGGTTTGACGCAAAAAAATACCCAAATATCACCTTTATTTCCTCCAAAGTTGAAAAAAATGGAACCTCCCTTTCAATTACAGGTAATTTGTCAATTAAAGGTGTGACAAAAAAATACACTATTCCTGCAACTGTTGCTGAATCAGGTAAGAAAATCACATTTAAAGGTAGTTTCAAAGTAAACAGAATTGAATTTGGAGTAGGAAAGAAAAGTGATGTTGTTCCGGATTACATGAATGTCTCTTTTGTCGTACCTGCTACAAAAAAATAGTGTTTCAAAGGTTTGTGATTTTCGGTTTAATTGTCTCTGTTATCTCATCTGTGGTTGGCGCAAGCTACACGTATTGCTCGTACCACTTTCTTTTTGATTTTTCAAAAACTCTTCCAATTTGGAAAATAGTTATCACTTATGTTTTTCTCGGCCTGTTGTTTTCAGGACTTTATTTTGTGGTCAATGAGTTTTTCACCACTTATCTTATATTTTTAAATATTGCTGTGGTGCTTATTAGTTTTTTAAGTATTATTTGGCCAATCATCGTGAATATTGATGAAGAATTTCCTGAAATGTTTCCAAGTTTTGCGATCCCCTTACATTTTATTTTTCCTCTATTTTGGCTAGCGTTATTTCCTCATTTCTTTAAAAGAACTCATGATTAAATCAAGTTTATTAATATTTTGTATTGTTTTTCTCTTTTCTTGTTCAAAAGATAAAGTAGAATCTTACCCGAATATAAATTGCAACCAAGAAGTCTCTTTTAGTCAAGATGTCCTACCATTAATAAACCAAGAATGTACGGGTTGCCATGATAATCAAAATGGGTATTCACTAACAAATTATGAGAATATCTCGGCAAACTCAAAGGCAATTATCGGAGCTATGAGAGCTAATAATTATCAATTAATGCCTCAAGGAGGGCCCATGTTACCGGATTCAGTCATTCAATTGATGGAATGCTGGGTGAATCAAGGAAAACCAAATAACTAAATATACCTAAACCCTAAATTTTAAAACTATGAAAAAAGTAATTTTACCTTCGATCTTTGTTGCTTCTTCTTTGGCGATTTTTGCTTTAAGAGGGCACTTTAACTCAAATAATCATTATATCAAAGCGCCACATAATAATGGAGGTGCAGCTGCTGGGAAAACAGGTGCTCCTGGCGAACAAAATTGTACAGCTTGTCACGCTGGTACTGCGCAAAATGGAGCAAATGAGAATATTTTAACAGTGTTAAATGGTTCTACTCCTGTTACTTCCTATGTTCCAGGTCAGCAATATACTGTGACCTTGGCAATGTCGTCCAATCCTTCTAAAAAGGGATTTCAGGCAACAGCTCTGACGAGTGCTAATTCTATGGCAGGAACTTTTTTGGGTCAAGCGGGCAATACAAACATTAATGGAACCACAAAAAAATATGCTAATCACACATCTACAAGTAATACGTCAGCTACGGCTCCAATTTGGACATGGACATGGACTGCGCCTAATTCAGGATCTGGAAATGTGACATTTTATGTTGCATCTAATAAGGCTAATAATAATAACAATGACAATGGCGACGCAATATATTTATCCCAACATATACTGACTGAAGAGTCGTCATCATCTTTACAAGAGCAGTCATTCGATAATAAATTATTGGCGAGCTGGGATCCAAGTTCTTTCGAAATAGATTTGTCTTTTGACTTGAATAAAAGCTCCTTAATTGGAATAAATGTTGTGGACTCAAGGGGAAAATCAGTCTTCAACAAATCAGCATTTAAAGGAAGTGTCGGAAAAAACGCCATTGAAATACCTTCGGCTGGATTTTCATCCGGAATGTATATTGTCAATCTTTTCATCGACAACAAACCACTATCCAAGAAAATAATTATTCCTTAATTAACATACATTGAATAGTTTAAGGCTGTCAGTTTTTGGCAGCCTTTTTTAGTATTGGAGTTGTTGTGCTCTTAACCAATAATAACCTTTGCCGCTGATGATTTGAGAACGTAAACTATTAAATTTATCTTGATTTCTTTCCGCTTTGTAACAGAGTAACAAGTACCATTTTTGATCTTCTTGAAAATTAGAGAATGGTGCCAAGTTCAGCTGATTCAAACGACGAATAGCATCTTTATTAAGTCCTAAATTGTACAAAGAAATCGCCTCATAAAAAAGTGCATTCACATCGTCAGGGTATTTAGATAAAATGATTTCAAAATTGTAAACAGCTTCTTGGTAACTTTTTTTATTAAACAGTTTTAATGTTTTAGAGAGGTAATTCATATACGAAACCTCCAATTCTTGTGTAGAAAGTTGTTCTTCACTTTTGGAATTTTCATTTGCCGGAGTCCCTGTTAATTGAGGTGAAAGTGCAATCGGATCTTTTTTTCTATAAAATCTATAATCCACCACTAGAAGATCTTGTAAGTAAATTTCTTTTGCAGCATTTGTTACTGCTATGGTTGAAATACTAGAAACAGGTTTTGCCTCAATATCGATAGTTATTCTTCTATCATTCATTTGTTGTATTGGACTTGCCTCTTCTTGTAATCGCTGTTGTTTTTGATCAGTTTGAATTTTTTGAGGAATTATTTGCTTGTGTTTTGCGATGAGCACCATGTTCTTATTGGGCAGTTTTATTGGAGTGTGTACCCTATTTAATTCGTAATTCTTGTTTGGATTATGGTTTGTGATTTCCTCCTTGATATTTTCTCTCTGATGCACCTCGTATAGTAAAATACTCAGGAAGAAACTTGAAAAAACCAATACAGCGAAGCTTATTTTAAATCCAAACTTGTTTGTTTTGTAACGAAGATCTAGTCGGTTTAAATCTTCTATTTCTAGTTCGCTCCAACCTTCTTTTGCATCTAATTCGAATTCATCAAGTGTATCGAGTTCAAATTCTGGCAGTTGATTTTTTCTTTTGATATGTTTTCGACTAAAATTCATTAGAATTTATTTTTATCCATTAAATTTCGCAAGCTTCTTTTTCCGTTTTGTATGTTACTTTTAACTTGTAAAGAACTAAAACCGGTAATTCTTACTATTTCCTCGTAACTTTTCTTATGAAAGTAAAACAACTCAATGCATTGTTTTTGTGAAGATTTTAAACTTGTTAATGCCTTCTCTAAACCTTTCAGTTTCTGCTCTAATTCTTCTATATTCTCTTCTAATTCTTCATTATTTATTGAATCTAAATGTTCAGGAAGTTCCACCTGGTTAGGTTTCTTTTTTCGCAGGAGCATATAACATTCATTTTTTGTCAATGTGTAAAACCAACTTTTAAAATGTGTTACTTCATATTTAATCAATTTCTCTCCTAAATTTGAAAATATGGAAAGCGCTAAATCTTCAGCATCCATTTTATTTTTAAGGTATTTCATACATGTTCCTAAAACTAGATGGCTATAACGATTATAAATTTCATCTATTATTAGGCTGTCTTTATCTTTTACGAAGAGTAATATAAGTTGCTCATCTGCAAGAGATTTTATACTTTTTCTATTAAAGGAGAAGATGCCCATGTGATACAAAGATGCTGGATTTTTAATTTTTCCACAAAAAAATGAAACTTAAATCTTTAATTAGGGTATACATCCCTCGTGCTTGTTACAAATTCTGCCAAAGAATAAAAAAACTTTCAAAAAGTTATTGTTAGGAAAGAATAAGTATGTATCTTTGCACCCCGCAAATGAGGAAAACATCGGTTTTCGGAGATTAAGGAAGGTAAGAGGGTGTTGTGTTTGTGAGGTAAAGATGTAATGTATTGAGAGGTATATTATATTACAAGAAGAAGTTCTTTGATTTATTGAGAAATAAGGAAACAGCGTTTTAAGAAAGAAACGACATCTCGAGCTCTTAAGATTCGAAGTTATTATACAACGGAGAGTTTGATCCTGGCTCAGGATGAACGCTAGCGGCAGGCCTAACAC
>CAZLVX010000152.1:0-4559 GCA_964562965.1 uncultured Lishizhenia sp. | reverse complement strand
GGCAATCCAGTTGCCATGGCTGCAGGTTTGGCGCAACTCAAAAAATGCAGCGCGACAAACTTTTACACATCTCAATCCGAGAAAACAAATAGCTTCATAAATGACATTAATGCCTTTTGTTTAGAAAATAATTTGGCAGTAGAATTAGTGGCCATAGGATCCATTTTTTGGTTCTCATTTAACGGAAAAAAACGCGTTCGGCAAGCTTCGGAAATTGAAGCTGACATGTCTCATTTTAATAAATTACATTCTTTTTTACTTAACAACGGAGTTTATCTTGGCCCAAGTGGTTATGAAGTTGGATTTGTTTCATCTGTACATGACGAGTATTTGCTAAAAGAAGCGTCAAACATAATCAAGAAAGGATTAGTTTACTGCATGAACTAATATAAAATAAAAAAAACTCTGCATACATAATACTTGCTGAACAAATATTTCAGTAACTTTGTTAAATATTTATGACCTAGCAAAGCGTTAGGTAGTTATTAACTTTAAAAGATTTCTTTGAAATGCAGCACAAAGGAGAAATTTTAGAGAAAGCTGTTCGCGATAGCGGAATGCCTCTAACAAAGCTTACTCATCGATTAAAAAAAAGTAGACGTTGGATCTACAATGCCTTCGAAAACCCGAATGTTTCAATTGATTACATTCTAGAAATAGGAAAAATCATTCACCATGATTTCTCAGAAGATATTATTGAGCTAAAAAAATACCGTAACATGACGGTTGCCATGCAATTGGAGGACAGTGGGTCCGACTCTGAAAGCAATAATACCGTAGAGTTCTGGAAAAATAAATACCTCAATCTATTAGAAAAATACAATCTTTTACTTGAGAAAAATTCCAAGTAGTTATTAATCATTAGTTTTGTCTAATGATTGTCGTTACTGGTGGAACAGGCCTTTTAGGTTCACACTTACTTTATTTTTTAACCAAAAACAATGGTGGATCTACTATTCGTGCTAGTTTTCGATCTGAAAAACGTATTGCCCAAGTAAGAAAGTTATTTTTGATTCTGGGCGGTGAGTCCGCTCTTGTTGATTTTGACAGAATTGAATGGCGTCAAGCTGATTTGTGCAATCCATATGATGTGGGTACATTATTAGAAAATTGCTCCCAAGTTTATCATTGTGCTGCGCTTGTTTCTTTTTTCTCTTCAGACTTTTCAAGATTATTAAAACAGAATAAAGAAGTTACCGCTTTATTGGTAAATACTTGTCTTGATATCCCAAAAATTCGACTTTGTTACGTCAGTTCAACGGCTGCTGTAGGATTTTCAAAAAGTGATTTGACAACCGAAAACTCCAAATGGGAATTAACAAAAGGAACAAGTGCCTATTCTATATCAAAACACCTTGCCGAAAAAGAGGTTTGGCGAGGAATTCAAGAGGGATTGGACGCCGTCATAATAAATCCATGTGTGATTTTAGGCGCCGGAAATTGGAATGATTCATCGTTGTCGATTTTAAAAACCGCTTCTAAAGGAATTTCGTTTTATACCCCCGGTTCTAATGCCATTGTAGACGCAAGAGATGTTGCTCAGTGTATGATACTTTTAATGAATTCGCAAATTAAAAAAGAGCGCTTTCTATGCACCGGGGAGAACATTAGTTTTTTGGAATTGTTTAGTAAGCTCACTAAATACATGGGTACTAAATCTCCTCGTTATAAAGTTGCGTATAACTTAGCGCTATTTGTTGCATTATTAAATGAATGGTTCCAGGTTTTTAATAACAACAAGAAAGGTTTGAGTCGAGACACTGTAAAATCTTCCTTTAAAACAATTTCCTACAGCAAAGAGAAGTTAAAATCCGCATTCAATCATACTTTTTTTTCACTCGATGAAACGATTGATTATTCCATTAAAAATAAGATTTCGTGAAACTCATCCTTAAAGAAGAACATCTTTTTATTTCCCTTTTAATCTTGTTTTATTCAATTGGAGCTATAGGCTCAACGTTACCTTCTCATAGCGAATGGTTTCTTTCTTTAACACCATTCAATCTTTTATTAACCTTTTCAATTGTTATTTTAAGTAAAAAATCAAAGAAGAAGAGTTTCATTATTTTTCTTATTTCGGCATTCATTATAGGAATTTCTGTTGAGCTCATTGGGGTTCATACGGGTTTACTTTTCGGCAATTATAGGTACGGAGAAAATTTAGGAGTTAAAGTTTTTGATGTACCTCTGGTGATCGGTTTAAATTGGGGAATTGTAGCTGTTTCTGCTTCATCTTTAATGGCGAGAACAAATCTTAATACATTCGGTAAAATTGTCTTTGGTGGTACACTAATGACCATATTAGACGTGCTTATTGAACCTATTTCAGCGCATACCGATTTTTGGTATTGGAAAGACAACATTATCCCAAGCTATAACTTCATCTGTTGGTTTATTACCGGAATTGTTATTCAATCTATTTTCTATGGATTAAAGTTAGAGGAAAAGAACAAAGTTTTTGAAGTATTGTTATTAGTAATGGTTGTTTTTTTTATCATACTTAACGTGCATTACTTATGATTGTTTTTGGAGTGATTATTTTATTGTTAACCTTCTTCGGAATGGAATTTATGGCTTGGGCCACACACAAATTTGTTATGCATGGCCTAATGTGGTATTTTCATAAAGACCATCATCAAGAAGAGCCTGGATTTTTTGAAAGAAATGACGTCTTCTTTTTGATTTATGCCATACCTTCTTGGTTGTGTATCATGCTAGGACTCATGAACGAAGTTTATCCTGCGGTATGGATTGGTTTTGGAATCGCTCTATACGGTTTCACTTATTTTATGATTCATGATGTTTATATCCACAGGAGATTTAAATGGTTACGAGATATTGATCATCCTTATTTTTATGCCATTAGAAAAGCCCATAAAGTACATCATAAACACCAAGGAAAGCATCACGGAGAGTGTTTTGGAATGTTAATTGTACCAAGAAAATATTACAAAGAGGCTGTTCAAACGTACAAACGTAAATTCTCCAAATAATGAGCACCTATGCCTGGGTTATTTTAGCTTCATTTATTGGTCCGCTCCTTTTAAGTTTTGATAAAAAAGTTGCCTTTTATAAGTATTGGAAAAGTGTTAGTATTGCTATATTAAGCGTCGCATTCCCATTTTTAATTTGGGATGAACTTTTTACCCAATGGGAGGTTTGGGGGTTCACGGAACAACATCTTCTTGGAATTTATGTGGGGAATTTACCTTTAGAAGAAGTTTTATTCTTTTTTGTCGTTCCTTACAATTGTGTATTTATTTACGAAGTATTAATAGCTTATTTTAAAGACATTTCCCTTCCAAATTTTTCTAGAGCCTTTTATTTAATTTTTGGTTGCTTAGCTATTTACAATTCGGTCATTAATTGGGATGGTTTGTATACATTTTACGCTAGCATTTTCGCCGCATTGTTCAGTTTCATTGCATTTTTTTCGAAATCGTATTGGTTGCAATATTTTACCTTAACATACATGGTCGCATTAATTCCATTTATCATAGTAAATGGTGTTCTCACCGGTGCTATAACGTCTACGCCCATAGTTTGGTATAATGAAAACGAAATAATTGGTTTGAGAATAATAACGATTCCGTATGAGGATTTATTCTACAATTTTGATATGATTTTTCTGGTAATTCTCATCCATCAAATCTTGAGATTCAAACCTATTACCGGCCAATCCACCTAAAAATATCCAAAAAATAGGCGCAACAGCAATTACACTAATGTTGAAAAACGCTTGAATTAAGTAAGCTGTAACAGCTAAACTAATCGCCATACACCATGTAGAAGTGAAAATGCTTCTAAAAGACGATTTAAAAGACATAAATATCACCAATAAATAGGTGCACAATGCCGGTATTCCACATGTTACAGCCATATGTAAATATTCATTATGCGCTTTGTCTATTGTTGTTCTAGTCCTTCTATAATATTCATTGTGAAGTTCTGGTTGTTCTGTTTTAATTGCCAATTTCAAATTTTCGGGCCCTACACCAGATAAAGGATTTTGTAGGAGTACCTTATTCGTGATTGACCAAATCTTTAATCGTCCTGACCCACCATATTCATTTGACAAATCCATTTCTTTGGCAATAGTCTTGGACTTCTGAATTACGGTATTCTGTTTTTGAGTATTGAATAAAATCAAGCACACTAGAACGTAACCTAATACCAAATAAGAAGGATACAAAATGTTCTTTTTAATAATATAATGATAAAATATTAAGCCTGTGATTACTATTGCTCCGGCTACCCATGCACTTCGTGTTTGACAAACCACCAAGGTGCTAAAATATAACATTGCGAAATAGAAATAAATCCACTTTCTCTTTAATAAAAACAGAGACGAAGAAAGTACAACGAGCATTACCGCTAACGATCCCACAAAATTAGGGTTTCCGATAGTGCTAAATATTCTTGGTACAAATCCATAATAAATAACTAAAGGATCTTTTCCATAGTATTGAATTAATGCATAGAGCGAAAATGGTATTAGTCCTGCGAAAAATATTAAAATTCTTTTAACGTTAATTTTTAGGTAGTTCTTAGCTGCAAAC
>CAZLVX010000151.1:0-4584 GCA_964562965.1 uncultured Lishizhenia sp. | reverse complement strand
GCTTCATTTGCATTTAACAATACTGGATTTGATAAAGGAAGACTAATTTTTTGACCCAAATCTGCAGGTGTAACAATATACGGCGCAGATTCATCTTCAAAAATAAAATCACCCGTTGCAGGATCAATCGAATACAACTTTACAAATATTTCTGCTCCAGGTTCTGACGAGGCATTTATAACAGCATCGATTCCATAAATTGTTGCCGATTGAAACATATCAAAAATGTGTCCTACTTCATATCCTTGACCGGAATTGCTAATACCTCCAAGTATTTGACCATTATCTCGAGCATAAACATAGTCATTTACTGAGATATTAATATTTGGTAAGGTGTTATTTGAAACATCTGGTTCTGTTTGCGCTGTAGTGGCTCCTACTGCTACTGAATAAGTAGCATTCGAAGAGGCCGGTGTAAATGTATTGGAACACCATACAGTATCAGTAGTTGCGGCTGCTAAATTGATAGGTCCGCCATTTCCTGAATAAGTACCATTAATTGTAGCCGTAAATCCTGCATCTGTTAAATCCTGAACGCCAATATTTTTCAAAACGCCACCAAAGTTGATTGGAGCTACTTGCGCATTAGGAATTTGGAAATAAGCTAATCGTGCTCCAAAAGCCCCATCAGTGCCAAAAGAAGTCGTTTGTAATTTTAAATCATACTGATCTGTTTCAATTATTTTCATATCGTCAATAGCCCAATACCAACCCCAATTTCCTTGGTAATTAATTTGCACTTTAACATTTGCTTGACCTCCTGCTACAGACGAAATATTGATGGAATAAACATCCGGATTTGGAGAATTCTGTGCAGTTGGCTCTGAACCATCTGTAACCACAAAATCAGTCCAAGTAGTCCCTCCGTCATTACTAATTCGAATAATTCGTGTATCAAGATACGTTCTGTATGATTGTTCAAAAACAATGCTCACATTTGAATATGCAGAACAATCGATGGTTCCAGAATAGGTCATATTGGAATTCTGAACTCCACTTTCTCCTTGAGCATCTGAATTAATAAACGCAAAACCGTTATTCACACTTGTGAAAACAGCTGGACTCAAAGTAGTAACTGGAATTGTGTCGGCATTGTTAGTAATTGTCCAGTCAAGGAAAGGAACAGATGTATTGTCATAAGTCCAATCATTTCCGTTAGAAAAATCATTGGACCAAATAACTACGCCTTTAGGAAACGTTGGTTTTGTTTGCTTAATTTTCGTTTCAAAAGAAGCATATTTATCTTTTGGTGAATAGATAGCGGGTGTCATCTGTGAAAATACGACTCCATACAATCCTACTCCAATTAAGAGTAAAAAGTAATTTTTTTTCATGGTTGTTTTTAGTTTAGAATTACTCAAATATAAAAAAAAAGGGTCGGAATTACCGACCCTCTTGTACTATTTCTTAGAAATTTATTTTTTAACAACAACTTTTTCAGTTGATGTAGCTGAACCATTAGAAACAGTTACATAATAAACTCCGTTATTCAAACCTGTTGTATTGATTGTTGTAGATAAGCCATTCAATTCAGTAGATTTTACTAATTTACCTGCAACATCTGTTATAGTAATTGTTCCTTCAGTTAAAGTTGAAGAAACTGTAATTACATCAGAAGCTGGGTTAGGATAAACCGATAAATTAACTGAATTAACCTCTTCAACATTTGCCGGAGAGAAGTTCATTCTAACCATTGGAGTTGAAGTTGTATAATACCATGTATTATCTGTAAGGTCTAAATAGAAAGAAGTTTGAGCTTCAGAAACTCCTGCAGTACCAACTACTAAGTCATTAGAAGCACCACCGTCACCATTTGAACCAGCAACTACTAAATACGATTCGTTAGCATTAAGTGTGACTGGAGAACTCAATGGCAATGAAATTGTTTGTCCTAAGTTTGCGGCAGTTAATGTGTATGGTGCAGATTCATCAACAAAAACGAAATCACCAGTAGCAGCGTCGATTGAATATAATTTCACGTAAATTTCCGCACCTGCTACAGCCGCAGCATTTACGAATAAATCGATGGTAGATAAATCAGCAGAAGCATACATATCGAAAATATTACCTACTTCAAAACCTTGACCTTGGTTATAAGAACCAGAAGCTACAGTTCCCAAGTCTCTCGCATAAATTGTATTGTTAACAGAGATGGTAGCTGCGTTTGTGATAGCATTGTTAGCAGGAGCAGCATCTGTAGCTGAAGAAGAAACAGATAAATTCACCACATGATTTGCAACTGTTGCAGGAGGAATTAATTGAGTTGTCGCATCCAATGTGTCAGTTGCCCCATTAGCTAAAGTACCTGGAGCAGAAGTTCCTGTGTATGCACCGCTGGCTAATGCTGCCGTAAATACTACATCGTTTTGTGTTAAAGCACCTAGGTTAGAAACTACACCAGAAAAATCGATTGGAGCAATTTGCGCCAATGGAATTTGGTAGTACGGTAAGCGCGCTCCCCAAAAACCTGTTGAACCCCAATAAGCACCAACGATAGCTAAATCGTAATCATCTGGTGTCATTAATTTCACATCATCAACAGCCCAAAACCAGTCATATTGACCTGTGTACTTGAAACCGATATGAACTGCAGCTTGTCCACCTATTGCAGAAGATAAATCTACTTGTACCTGCGCTGGGTTTGTGGTGTTTGTATTGACAGTTTGATTCGCGTTAACTTCTACTTCTCCCCATGTAGCACCACCATCTAAACTGTAAATAACGTACGTTGACTCCGCATAACGTCTGTGCGTTTGTTGAAACGTCATTACAACTTGAGGATTAGCTGACAAATCAATAGGAGCAACGGTGTAAATAATAGCATTTTGGCTCGATGTTGCTCCTGCAGCATCAGAATCAATAATTGCATATCCGTTAGCCGCTGTTGTATGACCTGCTGGCGTTAGAGCCGCAACAGGTGCTGCATTTACATCGGTAACAATTGACCAATCACCTGCTGTGTGAGGAGGTGTTCCTGCTGGGTCATTATCAGTTGCCCAATCAGCTGCATTTGAGAAATCATTTGACCAAATGGTTACACCTTTAAGTTGATCAAATTTGCCCTTAGGGGCTTTTTGTTGAATGAATGGATTTTTTTTGCTATCCAATACAGTTGCGCTTTTCTGAGCGTTTACCGCACCTACTGCAAATAATCCAATTAAGCATACGTAAATCTTTTTCATGTTAATTAAATTTTAAGTGTACGAATTTAGTGATATAATTCGTAATAACAAATCAATAATTCTATTGTTGTAAATAAAAAGTGAAATATTGAAGGAACAATTTATGAAGCTCTTTCAATTAAATAGGTGGCAAACGATTTAAACAAATCTTTTTGTATTTCCGGAAGTGCTTCAAGGCTTTTAATTGCATCGTTGTAGTAGGCCTCCATTTTTTTCTCGGCAGCCTCTTTTGCTCCAAAATCTTTAAAAATTTGTTGAGCTGAAAGAACGCGTTCATTTGGCTCAATAATCGAGGAAAGCTTAGTCATGTCGCATCCTAACTCTCTAGCCTTGATATTTAACAAAGTTTTTTTATCACTCAAGACATCTCCACCAATTTGTTTTCCAATCTTTTCTGATTCCCCATAAAGATCTAGTAAATCATCTTTAATCTGAAAAGCTATGCCTATGTATTGACCAAAATCGTACAATGCTTTTTGCATCTTTTCATCTAAATCAGAGACAATACCACCAAATTGAATTGCACAACCAAGTAGAACACTTGTTTTCAATCGAATCATTTCGATGTATTCTTGCTCGGAAACAATCTCTCGTGTTTCAAAGTCCATGTCCATTTGCTGTCCTTCACAAACTTCAGTAGCCGTTTTGTTAAATAGATTTATAAGTTCTGGAAGGTATTTTACGTCACATTTTGCCAACGATTCATATGCCTTCACAAATAAAACATCCCCCGATAAAATCGCAATGTGATTGTTCCATTTCGTATGAACGGTTTCCTTACCTCTTCTAAAAGGTGCCTCATCCATGATGTCGTCGTGAATAAGCGAAAAGTTGTGAAATAACTCAACAGCCATTGCTGCGTGAAGCGCGTTCTTTCCTTTAGCGCTAAAATTTTCTGCTGTCATCAAGGTTAGTGCTGGTCTTAGCCTCTTTCCTCCTAATTCAAAAAAATAGCGAAGGGGATCGTAAAGATTTTCAGGAGAATTCGGAAGTTCAAAATTACTAAGTTCGGACTCTATTTGCTTGATATAATTGGCTATTGAGTTCATTTACGCTTGATCAGATTAAGAAGATAGGATCCATAACCGCTTTTAACAAGTGGTTCAGCGATTTGTTTGAGTTGCTCCTTTGAAATAAAACCGTTTCGGTAAGCAACTTCCTCAATACAACCGATTTTCAAGCCTTGTCTTTCTTCAATTACTTGAACAAACTGTCCTGCTTGCATTAAAGATGTAAATGTTCCGGTATCTAGCCAAGCGGTTCCTCGATCTAGAACAGCAACTTTCAATTGATTTCGTTTTAAATATTCAGCATTAACATCGGTTATTTCATATTCTCCACGAGCTGACGGTTTCAGGTTTTTTGCTATTTCAACCACCGTATTATCATAAAAATACAATCC
>CAZLVX010000150.1:0-4627 GCA_964562965.1 uncultured Lishizhenia sp. | reverse complement strand
CCTGTTGCCTAATTTTGGTTCACCGCTTATTGATGTTATAAATGGATTCCATTTAGGGTAGCTATCAAAATTCATTAGAACATCCCAAACTTTAGTAATGTCTGTATTAATCAATATTTCGGTTTGAATATTTTTCATTTGTTATTCAATTAATTACTGCTAACTTGCGTATAAGCGCAACTAATATACGCATATACAACATACGTTGGTATGATAAGCGCAATAAAGTTATGTATTCAGTAGAGTGATGACAAGTGGAACTGAAAGGTCTTAACGGATTTTGATTGTGTCTGCTAAACAGCTACGTTGTGTTCGCGTAAGGCGTCGTTCAACGAAGTTTTAAGATCGGTCGAAGCTTTGCGTTTCCCGATGATTAAGGCACAAGGCACTTGGAAATCACCTGCAGGAAAAGTTTTGGTGTAGGAGCCTGGAATTACAACACTTCGTTCCGGCACGTATCCACGAATTTCTTGTGGTGAAGAACCTGTTACATCTATGATTTTAGTAGATTTCGTTAAAACTACATTGGCACCGAGTACGGCTTCCTTTCCTACTCGAACTCCTTCAACAACAATGCAACGTGAACCTATAAAAGCATCATTTTCTATAATAACCGGCGCAGCTTGCAAGGGCTCTAAGACGCCGCCAATTCCCACGCCACCGCTTAAGTGTACGTTTTTTCCTATTTGAGCACAACTCCCAACGGTTGCCCAAGTATCTACCATGGTTCCGGAATCTACATAGGCGCCAATGTTCACATAGGAGGGCATCATGATGACACCTGAAGCCACATACGCCCCGTAACGTGCAATAGCATGCGGAACCACACGTACACCCAATTCTTTGTAATTTCGTTTCAATGCCATTTTATCGTGAAACTCAAAGGGTCCCACCTCAATTGTTTCCATTTGACGAATAGGAAAATACATCACAACTGCTTTTTTAACCCACTCATTTACCTGCCATTCACCATTTTCGAGGGGTTCAGCAACACGCAATCTGCCTTTGTCAATTTCTTCAATTACCTCTTCAATTGCTTTTACGGTGTTAGGATTTTGTAGCAAGGCTCGGTTTTCCCAAGCTTCCTCTATAAGTGCTTTCATGAATGTTGATTTTTTGTCAATGAAACGATGGTATTTTCCTCTTTTGGAACAAATAATAGAAAAATAAACCCAAGAATAAAGAATAAAGCTACAGAAAAGACAGAGTAACGGATGTCTTGAAAGATGAGTTCTGTTAAACCAAAAAAGGCCGTTCCGAGGATCATTCCGATTTTTTCCGTAGCGTCATAGAATGAAAAATAACTGGCATGATCGGTGGTTTCAGGTAAGTATTTCGAATAGGTTGACCGAGCAACAGCTTGAACTCCTCCCATTACCAATCCAACAAATGCAGCTAAAATGTAAAATTCAACAGGTTGTGTAATAATATAGGCAAAAACACAAATTATTATCCAAATGACCACATTGAGAATAATCACGTTGATGTTTCCAATTTTTTTTGCGAGCATTGCCGATAATTTAGCTCCTACAGCACCTAATAATTGAATCAATAAAATGGCTATAATAAGCCCTGTTTTTGCACCTTTATCCGGCCATTCAATTTCTTTACTGGCAAAAACTGTGGCCATCAACATGACGGTTTGAACGCCTGTGTTGAAGAAGAAAAATGCATACAAAAACTTTTTGAGCCTTCTGGTTTGAACAAATTCTTTAAATACCAATTTAAGTTCACGAAATCCTTTCCAGATGTAATCTTTCTCCGGTTTTTTACCGTAAACATTATTCGGAAGAACGCGGTAGGTCATCTGTGCAAAACCAATCCACCAAACGGCTACGAGTAAAAAACTAACTTTCGTCAAACTTGCATCAATACCCATAATGAGTGCCAAGCAAATGATAAGTAAAACCATACTTCCCAAATATCCCATAATGTATCCTTGAGCAGAGATGCGATCTTGGTCTTTTGTTTCTGCAATTTCTGGTAAAAAGGCATTGTAGAAAACAAGGCTGTTCCAAAAGCCAATGGTTCCTAAGAAAATGGATAACATTCCTAATTCCACTTGCGCAGGATTGAAGAAGTACAGCGAAGCGCACGATAGCGAGCCCAAATAACAGAAGAATTTCAAGAATTTCTTTTTGCTGCCAGTGTAGTCTGCAATTCCTGAAAGCATCGGAGAAAGAAAACTAACACACATAAACCCAAGTGACAGTACCAATGAATATATCACACTAGGTGAAACTTGGTATCCGAAAAAATCAACAGTTACGCTCCCGGGATCGACCTTATCGGGATCTAGTCCGTTTTCTTTTGCATATAAATTACGGGTGCTTGTTTCGTAAAACAATGGAAAAATAGCGGAGGAGACGACGAGATTATAGACGGAATTGGCCCAATCGTATGCAATCCATCCGCGAATAATTCGTTTGTTTCCTTTCTCTAACACGGTGGATAAAGTTAATAGAAAAAATCAAGTGTTTAATGAAGGTTGTTCGCCTTTATTTTTTTAATGGTGAAAACTGGGATTTTTCTACCCATGATTTTCTCGATATCCTTAACATAAGGTTTTTCACTTTCTTCGCACAACGAAATGGCTAATCCAGAATTTCCTGCGCGACCAGTTCTACCAATTCTATGAACGTAAGTCTCTGAAATATTTGGAATCTCGTAATTAATAACCAACTCCAATTCGTTGATGTCAATGCCACGTGCCACAATGTCGGTAGCTACCAAAACTCTGAGTTTCCCGTCTTTGAAATCATTTAATGCTTTCTGTCTCGCATTTTGTGTTTTATTTCCATGTATGGCCGCAGCTGAAATTTTTCCTTTATTTAAAAACTTCGCTACTTTATCTGCTCCGTGTTTTGTTCTTGTAAAAACGAGTATTGAATTACAATTACTTTCCGTGATTAGTTCTGTGAGTACGGTTCTTTTATCTTCTTTCTCAGCAAAATAAAGTCGTTGTTCTACTTTTTCGGTTGCGGAAGATACCGGTGCAACGGTTACGGTTACAGGATTTTGAAGAATAGAATTCGCCAGTTGCTGAATGGTTTTTGGCATCGTTGCTGAGAAAAACAACGTTTGTCGATTTTTTGGAATCAATTGAATCACGCGTTTCACATCGTGGATAAATCCCATATCTAACATTCTATCGGCTTCGTCAAGTACAAATTGTTTTATATTTTTTAAATCAATAAATCCTTGTTGATGTAAGTCTAACAACCTACCCGGCGTTGCAACGAGAATGTCTACACCTTTTTTGAGTCGTTGAATTTGTTGTTGCTGGCTTACACCACCAAAAATCACACAATACGTCGAGCGTAAGGAGGCACCGTAATCGACAATATTTTCCTCGATTTGAATCGCTAGTTCTCTCGTTGGTGTGAGAATGAGTGTGCTAATTACGCGTTTATCTGTGCGTTGCTGCTTGTCAAGTAATTGTAGAATCGGGATTGCAAATGCTGCCGTTTTTCCTGTTCCTGTTTGTGCGCAACCGAGCACGTCGCGACCTGCGAGAATTGGTGGTATTGCTTTTTGTTGTATTGGAGTCGGGAGTTTGTATCCTTTTTTATCGAGCGCTTCAAGAATGGGCTCAATCAGTGTTAAATCATTAAATGTCATAAGTTGAATCAGAAAAACACAAATTCAAACTATTTTGAAAAAATGAAATCCTGATGTAAAGGTATTACAATTATTCTGAAGTTTTGTGCTTACCATTTATGAAAGAAGATTTTCACTTAATCGGTATATAAATTTAACTCTTTAAAAAATGTAAAATATATATATGATAATCGGAATAAAATAGATTAACATGTTTTAAAAATACAATAAATGTGAAAAAAAAATATGAAAATCGGAAAAAAACCGATAAAATAGTAGTAATTTAGTGGTGTGAATTTAAGGAGAAAAATAAAAGCGTATGCAGATGCACCTCTTACTCATAATGTGGTAATGGATGTTTTAACTTCCTACGGCAGGCCAAATGATAAAATCAGTGAAATGATTAGAAGTGGAGAGCTTGTTTCGTTGAGAAGGGGTTTATACGTTCCGGGTCCTGAATTGGATTTGCCCACTCCAGATAGTTTTGTTATTGCGAATCATTTGCGTGGGCCAAGTTATATTTCATTAGAGTCGGCTCTTTCTTATTGGGGATTAATACCAGAGCGCGTATATGAAGTCAGTTCAGTAACTACAAAAACTTCTAAAATATATCCAACATCACTTGGTCGTTTTAGCTTTCAACATTTGGCTATTCCGTATTATTCATTCGGAATCAGAAGTGTTCGTCTGACAGCGTTTCAAACTGCTATGATTGCCTCACCAGAAAAAGCACTTTGTGACAAAATTGTTTTAACGTCAGGAGTTCAACTGCGCAGTATTTCTCAAACGATGGATTTTCTGCTCGAAGATTTGCGTATTGATGAAGAGCAATTACGTCAATTAGATGCTACTGCAATTCAAACTTGGGTGATTGATTCGCCAAAAAGAAATAGCTTGCAAATGCTCGTCAACACAATTCAACGCTTATGATGAAGGATTGGATAGCGGAGTATAACCCGCAAAATGAGGAAGAAACATTAGCCGCAATGCGTGAAATCATGCAAGAAATTGCGCTTGCGGCTTTGTC
>CAZLVX010000149.1:0-4691 GCA_964562965.1 uncultured Lishizhenia sp. | reverse complement strand
TTCAGTATAATTATTCCTTTCACTAAGTTGCTAATTAGTCTATTACTGTTAGTCGTGAAAAAGGTAGATCGATATTTTCCACAAAAGTTTTTAGCCGGAATTTCTAAATGGAGTATGGCGGATGTTTTTGTTGCCTCCTCGTTTTTAACTTACATGAGTTTTTCTAATCTTCAAGTGGGAGTTGAAATTGAAGCTAGTATTTGCTCTGGCTTATATTTTTTCTTGGCTTACGCAGTATTATCAATACTTTTAAGTTTATTGTTGAAAAAGGCAATTGCGCACAGAGAAAAGATGTGGAATTCAAGTGTAAGTAACTAATTCTTCATTCCTGATAAACTAAGAGAAACTTTTTCTATTTTTGGCGAAATAAAAATCATATATGAGTTTAAAAGGTATAATTGCAATTTCGGGGAGACCGGGTATTTTTAAAGTAGTAGCTCAAGGAAAGAATAATGTGATCGTTGAGTCAATGTTGGATAAGAAGAGATTTCCGGCTTATGCGTCAGAGCGAATTTCAACACTTGAGGATATTAGTGTCTTTACCTACGACGAAGATGTCAAACTTACCGATGTTTTTAAAACAATGCAAGACAAATACCAGGGGGCGAAAGCTATCACACACAAAGAAGATATGCCAGTTTTAGAAAAAGAACTTCGTTCCTTTCTTCCTAACTATGATGAAAATCGAGTATATGCCTCTGATATTAGAAAGTTATTTCAATGGTATAATTTACTCCATGACGCTAATCTTTTGGTAGACGATAGTCAAGAAACAGAAACTGCCTCTACTGATAAAAAAGAAGCAAAGGAGGTAAAAGCTCCGAAGTCAGAGAAAAAGAAAGCACCAACTCCAGGAAAAGATGTTGTGGCCAAAGCACCTAAAGCGGCATCTGTAAAAAAAGCTGCTCCTGTTAAAACAGGAAGTTCTCGAGGAAAATAGCAAGTATATGCACATTGAAAAACCAAAACGCACGTTTGTTGCGCAGGATTGTACTATTCATAATTGGGATTCAATCAAAGAATATTTTGAATCACTAGAAAATAGAGTGATTGACGATGAAACAAGCGCAGAACGCTGGTTGGCCGATAGGAGTGAACTAGATGCTTTTTTAGAAGAAGACCTAGCTTGGCGTTACATTCGTATGTCAATTGATACAAACGATAAGGTACGAGTAGATGCCTACACTTTTTTTGTTTCGGAAATTCAACCTAAAATAGCTCCTTTTGAAGATTTGTTAAATAGAAAAATGGTGGCCAATGCTCATGTGATGAGGTTGTCTCAAGATCCTTCATATGCAATCTATTTTCGATCTGTAGAATCGGCACTATCTATTTTTAGAGAGAATAATATTTCCATTGAAGCTTACCTAAACGAAAAAGCACAAGAATTTGGTTCAATCAATGCAGCCCAAACAATTGAACATGAAGGTAAAACATTGACCATGCAACAAGCGAGTCAATTTTTGAAGGATCCTAAGGAAGAAATTCGACAAGCTGTATACGAAAAAATGGTGGAGCGTAGACGACAAGACATTGATGCATTAAATAACTTGTACTCTGATTTGATTGAAAAACGCAATCAATTAGCGTTGAATGCAGGATTTGAAAACTTCAGAGATTACAAGTTTGTTGCGTTGGGGCGTTTCGATTATGCAAAGGAAGATTGCTTTGCTTTTCATGAAGCTATTAAAAAAGAGGTTGTTCCTCTTGTGAAAGAAATTCAGCAAAGAAAGTTGAATCAATTAGGTAAAACCAAATTTAAGCCTTGGGATTTGGAGGTAGATCCCTTTGGTCGTATGCCTTTAAGACCTTTTCAAACAGGTGAAGAAATGCTTTTGGGAACAATAAATATGTTCAAAAAACTAGACGTTTATTTCGCCGATTGCTTGGAGACTATGAAAGAAATGGGGCACTTAGACTTGGATTCTAAACAAGGTAAGGCGCCAGGTGGCTACAATTATCCATTGTACGAAATTGGAGTGCCATTTATATTTATGAATGCAGTAGGTGCTCATCGAGATTTGGTTACCATGGTTCATGAAGCAGGGCATGCTGTTCACTCATTTTTAAGTAGGGATCTTAAACTTACGGCTTTCAAGAATTTTCCTTCTGAGGTAGCTGAATTGGCTTCGATGTCTATGGAATTGCTTTCAATGGATTTATGGGATGAGTTCTATCCTAATTCTGAAGATTTAAATCGGGCAAAAAGGGAGCATTTAGAGGATATTTTGAAAATTTTACCATGGATAGCTCAAATCGATTCATTTCAGCATTGGGCGTATACGCATCCTTCTCATTCTGTTGCTGAGCGATCTAAAAAATGGTTGGAATTATCTTCTGATTTCGGAACGGGCTTAGTTGACTGGGCTGGGTATGAAGATATTCAAGGTGCTTCTTGGCAACGTCAACTTCATTTGTTTGAAGTTCCGTTTTATTATATTGAATATGGCATTGCACAATTAGGTGCTTTGGGGGTATGGATGAATAGTAAACTGAACCAGCATTCCGCTTTGGAAAACTACAAGAAGGCCCTTTCATTGGGGTATACCAAGTCGATGCCGGAAATATACCAAGCGGCAGGAGTCCCTTTTGATTTTTCTGAAAAAAGACTTGAAATTTTAGTCTCAGAGATAAAGGGATATTTAGAAAAATTGAATTAAGTAAAACATAAATTGCAAAAACTCTTTATATTTGCACCCTGAATAATCGCAAAGCATTGAACTTTCAACAATTATATAAAAGATTGTAGCGAATAGATGGCGAGATAGCTCAGTTGGTTAGAGCGTTGGATTCATAACCCAAAGGTCCCGAGTTCAACTCTCGGTCTCGCTACAAAAACCCTGACAATGTTGTTGGGGTTTTGTTTTTTAGAAATGTTTTATACCTACATTTTATATTCCAAGAAACTCAATTCATTTTACAAAGGTGAGACTGGAGATATTTTGGATCGGTTAAATCGCCATAATAACGGATATGAAAAATCAACCCAATCGGGAGTTCCTTGGATTCTTGTTTGGAAGGGTGAGAAAGCAACTAAATCCGAGGCGAAATTACTGGAGCGCAAACTGAAGAATTTGTCGGTTAAACGAACCATTGAATTTATCTTGAAATACAGTGAAGGTATCCCGAGCTCTGACGAACTTTTGCTCATACAAAAGTTGTCAGAATGCTGACTTTTACGTCAGCATTCAACTCTCGGTCTCGCTACAAAAACCCTAGCTTTTGTTGGGGTTTTGTTATTTAGAGATGTTTCATACCTATATTTTATATTCCAAGAAACTCAATTCATTTTACAAAGGTGAGACTGGAGATATTTTGGATCGGTTAAATCGCCATAATAACGGATATGAAAAATCAACCCAATCGGGAGTTCCTTGGATTCTTGTTTGGAAGGGTGAGAAAGCAACTAAATCCGAGGCGAAATTACTGGAGCGCAAACTGAAGAATTTGTCGGTTAAACGAACCATTGAATTTATCTTGAAATACAGTGAAGGTATCCCGAGCTCTGACGAACTTTTGCTCATACAAAAGTTGTCAGAATGCTGACTTTTACGTCAGCATTCAACTCTTGGTCTCCCTGACGCTCATTTCATTCGGTCAGGGCATGCGCAACGAAAAACCCCAGCTTTTGTTGGGGTTTAATTTTTTAAAGATGTTCTACACGTATATTTTATATTCCAATAAACTCAATTCTTTTTACAAAGGAGAAATCGGAAATATTATAGATCGATTAGATCGCCATAATCGTGGTTGTAAAAATGCTTCGCAATCAGGGTTTATTCAATTCGTGATTTAACCAAAAATTAAAGTTTCATTGGCGATTATGAAACATATTTACTAAATTTACGAAACTCACACAAGTATTTTAAAAAAGTACAAATTAATTTAAAAATGTTTCAAACAGATCAAATTGACTTTCAGCAATTAAGACTACGGGCATACAATCTCAGATGGGCCTCTGTGCCAAAAGACGTTATTCCTCTTACTGCGGCTGATCCAGATTTTAAATGTGCCACAGTGATAAGACAGGCAATTGAAAATTATTCCAAAGGTGGATATTTTTCCTATGCACCAGCAGAAGGCTTACCTGAGTTTAGAGACGCAGTTTCTAATTTCTACATAAAAAAAAGGTCTTATCACCTAGATTCAAATCAAATACTGCCAGTCGATAGTGCCGCTTATGGTATTTTTTTGGTTTGTAAATCGTTTCTAGAAATTAACGATGAGGCAATTATTTTTGATCCAGTAGATTTTCTTTTTCAATATTCAATTGAAAAGAATGGGGGTAAACCTGTTCGGTTTTCAATTCCGAGTGGTACAGAAAAAGTTGATTTTTCGAAACTTGAAGAATTGATAACTCCTAGAACTAAATTGATTTGCTTATGCAATCCATTGAATCCAACTGGAAAAGTTTTCAAAAAAGAGGAACTTAAAGAACTTGGTGAAATTGCAGTTAAACACAATATTATCATTTTATCCGATGAAATTTGGAGTGATATAGTTTTTAGTCCAAACGTTTTTACAAGCATCGGAAGTATTTCAAATCAAATTTCAAATCAAGTTGTTACTATTAATGGTTTTAGTAAATCATACGGATTAGCTGGATTGAGAATTGGATTAATAGCTTCTTCAAATTGTGAGTTGTTTGATAAAATATTTGCTAATTCATTGCATGAATCTACTGTTCATGG
>CAZLVX010000148.1:0-4730 GCA_964562965.1 uncultured Lishizhenia sp. | reverse complement strand
GATATTAGTAATTACCTAGCGTCTTTTATTTCTGATGCTCAAGTGTACATGGTGGTGGATGGAGATTCGGTGGCATTAAATCCTGTTCCATTGAATCAACTTGAAATGGAAGCGCTTGCTCGCGTTTCTGAGATTTTAGAAATTGAACCTGAGGAAGCAGCGCTTTTGCCTATTGTTGCCTATACGACAACACAACCTAACTTCAAGGGCGCGATAGGTAAAACACACCGCTTAACGATATCATATAAAGGATCATATAGTTATGCAGAAACAACCTTATTGAATCCTATTTCGTTGACGAATCTCGTTTGGCAACCGGAAGTTTCAAATTCAGCTTACGGAAGACTAAACGCAGGATTTCAAGATCCAATAGCTAATTACGATGCCTATTATTGGGAGGTTAAGCGCATTCATCAATTCAATGGAGAAGTAATTGATAAGAGTTATGAAAGACCTAGTGGGGGATATATTCGAGACAAATATTGGAATGGAACTTTTAGGAACTTGAATTATGGTAATCCCTTAAAAAGAAAAGACACCACTCATCTTGAAGAATATCGTAGGTATTTCCGCGAAGGAGATCATGTTGTTGTTCGCTTTTCAAAGATGGAATATGAAGTCTATGAGTTTTTTAGAACACGAAGAGAACAAATCGAAAACCAAGGTAGCCCTTTTGCTTCCCCTTTGAATGTTAAATCTAATTTAGTAGGTAATGCCGTCGGGATTTGGGCAGGGTTTTCACCTAGTTATGACACCATCGTTTGTCAACCTTGACAAATTTCACATCCAATCACGAAGGAATAAATTGAATTCTTTTCTTAGTTCGTTGAAATTTTGTTCAAAATAGCGCATAAAGTCTTGAGTTTTATCGTCTACAATTACTTTTCTATGGTCTACTGCAGTTGGATTTTTTGCTACTTCCATTTGTAGTTCATTTTCATGAATTTTAATGGTGTGTTTTAATTCATCAATATTATTTCGTTGAATAATAAATTGATTTTGAAAGTGTTCGACTTGTTTTAATACTTCTTTATCTGTGTTTTTCGCTGTCACTTCACTCAAGCGTTCTTTTAAGATGGCTATTTCTTCCGTGTAAAATTCCAATCTATTTAAGTAATCTAGGTGTTTTTGATGCTGATCGTAAATAAATTCCTTTGTCTCCATAGTGTTGATTTTAGCACAAATTTCAGGAGATGTTACTGATAAAAATATGATGCAAATCAACTTATCAGCTGATTCTGCTCAACCACCAGAGAAAACACTTTTAAAATTACCTTATCTTTGCGCTAAATTATACCTATGTCTAAGCCAGTACGTGTGCGTTTTGCGCCTTCTCCGACAGGACCCTTGCATATGGGGGGAGTTCGAACAGCACTTTACAATTATCTTTTTGCAAAAAAAAATAACGGAACTTTTATCATTCGAATTGAGGATACGGATCAAACGAGATTTGTTCCAGGTGCTCAAGATTACATAATGGATGCCTTAAAATGGTGTGGAATAATGCCCATTGAAGGTCCTGGTTTAGGTGGTGATTTTGGACCGTATGTTCAATCAGAACGAAAAGTAATGTACCGTCCGTATGCCGAAGAGTTGGTTAAAAATGATAAGGCATATTATGCTTTTGATACCGCAGAAGAATTGGATGAAATGCGCGAAAAAGCGAAACAGATGGGTATGCCAAACTGGCAATATAATGCGGTTACGAGAAACTCAATGAAGAATTCATTGACCTTACCTTCCTCTGAAGTGGAACGCTTATTAGAAGAAGGAGTTCCGTATGTTATTCGTATGAAAATGCCACGAAATCACGATGTTCGTTTTCAGGATTTGATTAGAGGATGGGTGGTAGTAAACACTAATAATCTGGACGACAAGGTTTTATTCAAAAGCGATGGTATGCCAACGTATCATTTAGCAAACATTGTCGATGATCACACCATGGAAATTAGTCACGTAATTCGTGGAGAAGAATGGTTGCCATCCGCACCCTTACATGTTATGTTGTATGAAGCATTTGGATGGGATAAACCTGAATTTGCTCATTTACCACTATTACTAAGACCAGACGGAAACGGAAAACTCTCAAAACGCGATGGTGATAGGTTAGGATTTCCTGTATTTCCAACAGATTGGGTCACTGCGGAAGGTGAATTATATTCTGGTTATCGAGAAAAAGGATATTTCCCAGGAGCTTTTATTAATATGTTGGCATTTTTAGGTTGGAATCCTGGTACAACCCAAGAAATTTTTTCATTGGAGGAGTTAGCCGAAGTTTTTACCTTAGAAAGAGTATCTAAAGCCGGAGCTAAGTTTGATCCCGATAAAACAAGATGGTTCCAACAACAATATTTGCGTCAACAGTCAAACTCGGATTTAGTAGATACCTTGAATACACTTTGTGATGGAAAATATTCGAAAGAGCAGTTAGCTGTAGTTTGCGAGTTGATGAAAGAGCGTGCTACGTTTGTTGCCGACATGTTGATAGATGGGGCCTATCTAGTGGAGAAACCATCGCGATATGACGAAGAAACTATTGCCAAAAAGTGGAAGGCGGAAACTTTGAGTATAATGAACGAATGGAAGGAAGTGATGTCGAACCTTTCTCAGTTTGATGCTCATACAATTGAAACAGCATTTAAAAGTTTTCTCGCTGAAAAGCAGTTAGGTACGGGAGCTGTTTTATTACCTTTTCGACTTACGATTACAGGAGTTGGGGCTGGTCCAGGAATGTTTGACATAGCATCGTTCCTTGGAAAAGAAGAAGTTCTTGAAAGAATGGAGGAGGGGCTTAAACTTATTTCTAGCCTTTCTCATGCATAAAATTCTGGTTTCGGGTATTAAGATTTATGCATTTCACGGATGCTTGGAAGAAGAGGCGAAAATTGGAAGCGATTATCAAGTTGATGTAGAAATTAATACTGATTTTTCCAATGCGGCTTTAACGGATAACCTTTCCCAAACAGTTGATTATGTTCAGGTGAATAAAATTGTAAAAGAGGAAATGCTGATTAGATCCAAATTATTGGAACACGTTGGTCAGCGAATTTTAAATAGATTTCACCAAGAAATTACACATCCAGCGACATATCTTGTAAAAATTTCCAAGTTAAACCCTCCAATTAATGGGGATGTACAAGCGGTATCTATAATACTCTCAGATTAATTTTTATTTATTTTCGATTGATGAAGGTAATTGATACCTGTTTCAATACCATGACGGTAATCGAGAATAATACTTTCAACAGAATTTGTAAAAATATTCGTGTTCAAGGCTTTGTCCGGGGCTAGTTGTTTTATCATATCTTTCCTAGCTAATTTGTCTGCGAAATCAATGGATTCTTTTATCCGTAATTGAAAATTCTCAACACTCTTTTTAATTTGGCTATTCGCCCGAATCATTTTGGCAACCAAATATTCTGGTTTTACAAGTGAAGGTTTGAAATGATGATGTGTTGTACGTATTAATAAAACATGTTTGGGGTTTTGCTTCATGACCCATTGAATCGGAATAGGATCTGTAATTCCTCCATCTGAATAGGGTATATTGTCAACATAATGTACGCCTTTCGTTATCATTGGTACTGTGCTCGCAGCAATGGTCATATCCACCCAATTTTCGAGAGTTGGCTGTAAATAATGAGTGTCTCCACTTTCTGTGTGAGTTAACACGATATAAAATGATTTACTTTGTAAAGCTTCTAAAGCTTTATTTTTTTCAAAGGGAAATTCTTTCTCTGCAATTTCATAAAAGAAATCAAGGTTCATAAGACCTTCTGAAAATGCTTTTGAAAAACTGACAAATCGAGGGTCTTTACAAATGGCTTTCATGGAATTAAAATAAGAGCCAAATTGATTACTTAAAAAATAAGAACCCGCCAACGACCCTCCTGAAACAGCTACAATTACATCGTAATCATCATAACCGTACATAGTAAATGCATCCAAAACACCTGCAGTAAAACTTGTTTTAAAACCACCGCCTTCGAGAATTAAAATGCGCTTTCCTTCAAACATATTTTAGTTGTAAATCCCTTTATTTTCAGATATAAAATTAACTAATTGATGAAAAGCCCGCGCTCTATGTGAAAATGCATTTTTCTCGTCTAGTGTCATTTCAGCGAAAGTTTTTCCTTGTTGCTCTGGTGTGAAAATAGGATCATAACCGAAGCCATTTCGACCAATTTTAGTATGTCCTATTTCACCATTCACAATACCTGTAAATTGAAATTCTTTATCTTCTTTAATTAATGTGATAACAGTTTTGAAGCGGGCATTTCGATTTTCTTGTCCCTTCATTTTTAAAAGTACTTTGTCGATGTTTGCATCGTCATTTTTTTTCTCACCAGCATACCGAGCTGAGAAAACTCCGGGTTCACCATTTAGGGCTTCAATCTCCAATCCCGTATCGTCCGCAAAACAAGTCATTTGGTACTTTTCCCAGACAAATTTTGCCTTCAAAAGTGAATTGCCTTCAATAGTACTTGCAGTCTCAGGAATTTCTTCTTTAAGACCCAGTTGAGTCAAGGAAAGCAATTCTATTTCATCTCCAAGTAAGGTTTGAATTTCATTAACTTTATGTTGATTGTGTGAGGCGAAGATTATTTTCATGTAAACAAGTCTAAATATTTTTGTTGATTTGCCAATACTGAATATTTTTCCTCAATGGTTTGTTTTCCAGCCTTTCCAATTTGCATTCTCAATGCTTTATCTTTCAGAAGAAGAGCGAG
>CAZLVX010000147.1:0-4828 GCA_964562965.1 uncultured Lishizhenia sp. | reverse complement strand
AGAAATGATGAAATATACGGAAGCCGCAGATCTTGGCCTTTCGTTAGACAGAGCGCTCAGTTTAAATTATTCTTTTTCCTTACCTAATAAGATTTTTGACTATCTAAACGCCAACACACCAATACTTTGTACGAATCTTAAAGAAGTGTCTCAACTTGTTCAATCACACAAGTGCGGTGTTGTATTGCCTGACTTTTCTATTGAATCACTTAAAAGAGAGATTGAGGCGCTTTCGTTGGACCGTGAGAAAATGTTGAAACTTAAAGAAAACTGTCGAATTGCCGCACAAATTGAAAATTGGGAAAACGAACGGAAAATACTTCACTCAGTTTTAGAAAGTGCTTTCTTATAGCCTCCCGCTGATAGTATGCATTTGAGCTTATATAAATCAAACATAGGCAGAACGAAAAATCCTCTTTTTAATAAAAACAAGTTTAAGGGATGAATGAATGAAATTCCTAAACTAATAAGCCAGCCTAACTTTCTGTTTTTGATTGAGATGTACGTTCGGGCTAATTGACTAGATTTTAAAAATTCTCTATCGTAATCTAAAATTTCTAATACGTTAAGTAAATTGGTGACGCCCTCTTTTGATTTTTGTAAAAAGGTAATATTGTCGTCTAATTGATGATTCAAAACGGGATTGTCGACATGTTCAATTTTAATAGTTGCTTTTTTTAAATCGTAACCGAAAAGCGTATCTTCATGGCCATAGCCTTTCAATGATTCATTGAAATAGACCTTGTTAAATATTTCACGTTGTATGATAAAATTATTTGTCTTGAATCCCAAGTTAGGTTTTTGCTCACGCTCAACTAATGATTTACTTTCACGACTTGTGCTGTACTTCCAACGGAGATAATGTGACCGAGAAGGTTTTTGCGCTTGGTAAACACTCGCTCCACATAAAACTTCAACATTTGAATTAGAAAGTATGTCGCAATAACATTTTAGAAAATTTGTACGAATAAGTCTTGAATCACCATCTAAAAACAACAAATAAGGATAAGTAGCTATTTCCTTGAATTGGTTTCTTACACGCGCTCGTCCTGCATTTACGGTATTTTTGATTCCAATGATTTTGGGGTGATTAAAGCCGAGCACATCACAAACTGGATGAGTTGAGGCGTCATCAATTAAACAAATTTCGATTTGGTACTCCAACTCATTAAGTTGACGCACCAACGAGTTCACCAATACCGAAACATCAGAATTATAAACGGGAATGCAAACAGACAGCATGACAATTATGCCATGGTGCTGGGTGTACCAAAGTTCATGGGAGGAAAGCCGTCTCCTGAGTTTGGCTCTTCGATGGCACCAAAATTTTGTTCGTATTTGTGCACATTGTCCGCTAAAGCTTGAAGAAATCTCTTCGCATTCTGAGGTGTCATAATGACTCTAGACCTTACTTTTCCCTTCGGCATTCCCGGCATAATTTGAACGAAATCACAAACAAATTCTGCGGGTGAGTGCGTAATTATGGCTAAGTTCGAATATACTCCTGTTGCCAATTCTTCTGACAATTCAATATTCATCTCATTTTGATTATTCTCCATTTATGCTTCTATTAAATATTCGTTTTCTTCAAAGTTAATATTAAACGTTTTCAATTCCTCAAGAATCGGTTCGTAAACTTCCTTGGTTACAGGTAGCGTTACTCCTCTATCATTCAATTTTTCTGTTAAAATCATTTTTGCGCATATACCAACTGGTAAGCCAACTGTATTGGACATGGCTGTATATAATTGATCTTCGCCAATATTAATCATGGAGGAAGTAATTCGCTTTGACAGTCCATTAATGGAATACTCAAACTCATGATACATAACTAGCATGTCTTTATCGTTGTCTTCTAAACTCATTTTTCGGACCAACAGTTTCTCTAAAAGTTGCGCCGGACTTGCATTTGGAAATCCAAACGTTTCGTCTTTTTCAAAAATTCCCAACCATTCAAATTGGTCGTAGAGGTACATTCTATCCTCTCGAAGGAATATTTTAAATTTTTCTTCAACTGAAATTCCTTTTCTATACGGAAGAAAAGCATTTAAAAAAGCCCTTGGCGTTAACATTTCGGATTGATACATTTTATAACCATCATCCGTCATTCCCAATTCTGCAAAAACGTGAAACCCTTTGCAATAATTCGGTCTTCTGAGTGTCCCTCTGTATAAAGTTGGAATTTCTTCCAATCCGTAGGTTTGTCTATATGATAAGGAATCACGATTGGGATATCCTTCAAATTTACCATATCCCGGCACCTCGATTCTATCGAGTCGATCGAAAAGTCTATTGTAAGGAATAAATTTATATTCTCCATTGTGAATAAAAGATGCTGCTCCTCCCTGCCCTGCCAAAACAACATTTCTTGGATTCCAAGTAAATTTATAGTGCCAAGGATTATTGTCTGAATCAGGAGCAATTAATCCACCACAAAACGATTTAAAACTTGTGACTTCGCCTCCCAATTCGTTAATGTGATCAATGATTTTCATGGCACTCATGTGATCAATCCCGGGATCTACGCCAATTTCATTCATAATGATAACGCCTGCTTTTTTAGCTTCGGAATCTAATTCTCTCATTTCTTTGGAAATGTAAGATGGCGTAATGAGGTGCACCCGTAAATCGATACAATCTTTGGCAACCTCAACGTGAAATCGAGCCGGCAACATAGAAATAACTAAATCTGCATGCCCAATTCGTGGTCTTCTTTCCTGTGGATTCAGTGCATCAAAAGAAAGCGCTTCTGCTTGAGGATGTCCGTTAATTCTTTTTTTTACTTGTTCAATGTCTTGATCAACTACTTGAATTTTCCAATTGAAAGTTGCTGCGTTGCTCAATAAGTAACGAATAAGAGAGGACGAGGATAAACCTGCACCTAAAACTAAAATGGTTTTCATGAAGCAAAGTTAATAGTTAAACTCGTTTCCCCAATTCAATTTCAGCCAAATCGCTAATTCAGTCCTCAGAAAAAGATTTTAAACGATTGTAAAGCTGGTCATGTTGTCTGAAAAGAATCTTAACTATCGAATGATATACAAATAACCTTCCTGATTTAATTCCTTTTTGCTACCAATTATTGAATACCTTACTTTCCAATAATAAGTTCCTGCTTGAAATGTGTTTTTCTGTGAATTAAACGGATTAAAAGAATTAGCTTCTTCGATGCTTTTTGCTTCAAAAAGTACGGTGCCCCACCTGTTGAATAATTGAAAATTGAAATTTTGAATTTTACATAAATCAGAAAAAACAATTTGCCAGGGCTCTTCGTCATTAATTGAAATGTTGTTTCTAACATAGAAGCAAACACTATCAATCGTTTCTTTTTGAGAATACGCTAACTTGGAAAATAGAAAAAGAAAAACTAGAAAGGTGGTTTTCATGAAGCCATTTTAGGAATGCTCCGCTAAAATTGGACGAAGTGTGTTAAATAAAACTTCTTCATCCCATGGTTTACCTATGAATGTTTCTAAAAGCTGATCGTTTTGAAGCTCCTCAACGGAAATTTTATTTGCCTGTCCAGAGAGCATAACACATTTAAGATTAGGGTGTCGTGACTTTACTGAACGTACAAATTCCGCACCCGTCATTTTTGGCATCTGGTAGTCAACCACAACAAAAATTATGTCGATTTTCTCACCAATTAATTCATCGATACTTTCCAGTGCAATTTTTGGATCAGTAAAGTATTCAATTAATGTGAACTTTTGATCAACAATCTTACCTAGCTGGAAACCAAGCATCTGCAAAATATAGGGATCATCGTCGACACAAACTACTGCATATTTAATTTCTTCCATTTAAATCAAAAGTAACGATAAATTTTGTTACTTGTTCATCAGAATGCACCTCTATGCTTGCGTTATGATCAATTAAAATATTCTTAACAATGCTCAAACCTAATCCCGAACCACTCTTCTTCGCCTTGGTTGTGTAGAATTTTTTAAACATATTTTCTTGAACCTCTTGAGGTATCATAGGGCCATTGTTCTCAAAGGTAATTTTTAGCTTATTTCCTGATACCGAAGAAAAAATTCCAATGTATTTTTCCTCTTGTTCGTCCATAGCTTCAAAAGCATTTTTAACAAGGTTCGACCAAAGTTGAAATAGCTTCACGTCGTATCCCTCCATTTCAATGCTTGGATCTACCTCAAAATTTAGGTCTACATTTTGGCGTAAATCATAGTTGAACACACCTAAAACAGTTGAGATATTATCTCGTAGGTTAAATCGTCGCTTTATATTTTGTGAAGATTCTCCTTTAATAAACGCACGAACATCTTGAACAACTTTTACTGCTTTATCACTAGATTTTTTAATCGTCTCTAATTGAGCTGTGGCCATTTGAACTTGATACAAAACATCGACATACAATAAAGGGTCTGCAGATGCAAAAATTCCATTAATAAATTCAACGTCGTTGGTACTTAGTCTCGATTTTACAATTAAATCCGTTATTTGATCTAATTTCTGACCTTGCCAACCGGGATACTTCTCTGAAACGAAGGTCATCATAGCTTGTTTTTCCCTTCTTAATTGAAGTCCACCTACGAACATTTCGGTTTCGACATTCTCTATTCGGTGCTTAATCGTTTCGAGTTCTTTCTTTGTAAGAATGCTTAGGTTATGATTTAAAATCGTGCTCATCATAAATCGCACATTATCAGCTCCAACTTTGATTGTTCCGAGTGGTGTATTCAAATCATGTGCAATTCCTGCAGAAATTTCGCCAATCGTTGCCAACTTTTCTTGCTCGATAATACTCTTACTTAAATCTATATTCTTCTTGGTGTTCTCCGCGACTCGTTGTTCCAATGATGCGTTC
>CAZLVX010000146.1:0-4882 GCA_964562965.1 uncultured Lishizhenia sp. | reverse complement strand
TATGAAATGCTGTTAAGTATTCGCAGAGCAGGTGCAGATGGTATTTTAACGTATTTCGCAAAAGATTTCGCAACTTATATTCGTGGTTAATGTCCAATTTTATCATCAACAATCAAACAGTCTCTATTGACGAACTTATATGCGTCATCAAAGAAAATAAAAAACTAGCACTTGGTGAGGTCGCAAAAAAAGCTATTTTGGCTTGTAGAAATTATTTAGACGAAACGATTCAATCAACAAATTCGCCAATTTATGGCATCAACACAGGATTTGGTTCATTGTGTAACACGAGTATTTCAACGAGCGACTTAGCCGAATTACAACGGAATCTCGTTTTGTCTCATGCATGTGGTATGGGAGAAAGGGTACCTAACACAATTGTAAAGCGAATGCTTCTACTTAAAATCCTTGGTTTATCTAAAGGTTATTCCGGCGTTCAACTTAAAACTATTGAACGACTAATTTATTTTTATAATAACGATATTTTTCCAGTTGTTTTCCAACTCGGAAGCTTAGGAGCGTCGGGTGATTTAGCGCCTTTAGCTCATTTAAGTTTACCGATCATTGGGGAAGGGGAAATTGAAGTTGATGGAAAGATCATCTCTACCACTGACTTTTATAGTGAACAAAATCTTGAATCAATTTCCTTACATTCTAAAGAAGGCTTAGCCTTACTAAATGGAACACAATTCATGAGTGCATATGCCTTGTATGCAACTGAACAAGCCGTTAATCTTCATAACGCTACATCAATGGTAGCATCTTTATCGTTGGAAGCCTATGACACACGATTAAGTCCATTTCAAGAAAATGTAAATGCAATTCGTAATCAAAAAGGACAGATAGAAGTTGCTGATAAAATACGTTCAATTCTACATGACAGTAAACTCATGAAAGGGGAGAAGAAGTCTGTACAAGATCCATATTCCTTTAGATGTATTCCTCAAGTTCATGGCGCAACCTTAGATACCATCAATTTTGCAAAAGATATTGTTGAGCGTGAAATAAATGCTGTCACAGACAATCCAACCATTTTTATTGAGGAAAATGATGTGGTGTCAGCAGGAAATTTCCACGGACAACCACTTGCTCTAGCTATGGATTATTTGTGCATAGCCTTAGCTGAATTAGGTAGTATTTCAGAACGAAGAACCTATAAGCTTATTTCTGGAACAAGGGATTTACCTTCATTTTTGATTGAAAACCCAGGATTAAATTCAGGTTTTATGATTGCACATTATACCTGTGCATCTATCGTAAGTCAAAATAAACAACTGTGTTTTCCTGCATCTGTTGACTCGATTGATTCAAGTGATGGTCAAGAGGATCATGTGAGCATGGGAGCTAATGCTGCATCAAAGTTGTTACGTGTGGTTGACAATGTTTGGCGAATTGTCGGTATTGAAATGATGACCGCAAGTCAGGCCATTAATTTCAGAAATCATGAAGAAATGAGTTCAAAAACTAACGGTTTTTATATTAATTTCAGAAAGGAAGTTCCCTTTATTGAAAAAGATATTTACCTAAGTCCTTACTTGATCAAAAGTGAAAATTGGATTCGAAACTATTCAGATTTTTAATTTATTGCTTGAACTAATTTCTTATCTTACAAATTCCATGCTCATCAATTAATATTATTTTTAACGAAATTAAACCATGAAAACACCTCGAGGACTCATTATATTATCTGTTTTTTCCTTAATTAATGCGGGATTCTCCCTATTAAGCTCCTTAGGCTCGTTAATCATAGGAAAGCCTGATGAAGCCACATTAAAAGAGGCAGATTTAGAATTAAAAAAGGAAGTGATTGAATTAAAGAAATTGCAGCTTGATTATGCAGCTGAATTATTGGAGAAGTTTAACCAGATGAATGAAGCGTTCATGGATGCATATTATGCTTATCACACCGTTTTGTTTCTTGTTTTCTCCATTGGAGTGGCAGGTGTAATCCTAATGCTTAAAAGAAATAAGCTTGGTTTTCATCTTTACATTTCTTATTCAATTTTAGGTATTGGTCACCTGTACTTATTCGTATCTCCAAGTATAATCCCGACTCCGTTGATTTTGATTTCGCTACTTTTCTCTGGGCTCTTTATTTTCTTGTATTCCAGATTTTTACCCTGGATGAATTTGGAAGAGGCGTAAGAATAAGAAGTTAACCATGAAAGTTTATTTCTACTTATTTGCGTCATTGTTCTTTTTGTTTTCATGTTCTGAAGAAAGTAAGTCTAAAGAAAAAAAATCCACGGATGAAGTTTTATCCATTAAAATGCCTATTCCGGATACAACTTGGGCTAAAAATGCGAGACATGTGGCCGATTCATTTTACTTAAACTTTCTCGGAAATCCCGAATTTAACGGACACTTTTTACTTGCTAAAAACGGTTACGTTATTTATTCCAAATCCGTGGGAAAAGCAAATTTCGAAAACAATACGGCACTTTCTGATACAACTCCCATACACGTAGCCTCCATTAGTAAAGTAGCTACCTCATTGGCTATATTACGCTTAATGACAGAAAAAAAGTTAACGATAGAAGATCCAGTAAAAAAACACTTGGCTAATTTCCCATTTCCATCCATTAGAATAAAGGATTTGTTAAGTCATCGCAGTGGATTGCCGCATTATCAATATTTTACAGATCAACATACAGATCGAACTAAATTTTTGTCCAACAACGATATTCTTCAATTAATAATTCAGCATAAAATACAACTTTACTTTAAGCCGAACACGCATTTTACTTATTGCAACACCAACTACGTAATTTTAGCATTAATCGTTGAAAAGTTAACGGGAATGGTTTTTCCTGACGCCATGAAAAAACTTGTGTTTAATCCACTAGGCATGAAGCATACATTTATCATGAAGGATTCTACGAACTTTTCAAAAGTTGCACAATCCTATTCAGCAGGAAAAAAACTTCAACGCTTTAACTACTTAGATTTAATCTATGGCGATAAGAATATGTACACAACAGCAAAAGATTTACTGCTTTTGGATAAAGCGACATATGACGATCGATTTCTTCCAAAGGAATTAGAAAAACTCATGTTTAAAGGCTACAGTTATGAAAAGCTTGGCAAACGAAATTACGGATTAGGTATCCGTATGTTTGAGGATCCTTCACAACCGACCTTGTTTTTTCATACGGGTTGGTGGCACGGAAACTTAGGTATGTACGCAACGCTAAGGCGCGATACGGTTTGTATCATTGCTATTAGTAACGTGTATAACCGCCGAGTTCAAGGAATTCGTCCCTTGATTAATCATTTTAATCAATACCCTTTTAAAGAAAAGTATTTAGTTAAACCAAGAGATCCGAAAGAATGATTATACAATTAGATTTTGATGGCACTTTAGTAAATTTTAATTACCCTTTAGTTGGAAATTTGAACCTCGGTTGTAAAGAAGTTGTAACGGATCTTTTCGAAAAAGGACACACGATTCACCTAAACACCTATCGCGCTAATATAGGCACCATTGATCTAGAAAATGCCCTCGATTTCCTAAAGAATAACGAGTTTATGCAGTTTATTACTACCGTAAATGCACAAAAAAAACTTCCTCCTTCGTGGGATTTAGATGCTGCTATTGAACTAAACGAATTATTTCTGGATGACGATTCAGATGGAATTCCATTAAAATGGGACCACACCGGAAAAATGAAGATGGTGGATTGGCGAGTGGTAAAAAGTCTGTTAAAGCAGAAGCAAATTATCTGAGGGGCTTTATAGTTAATATTTCTTTCCTTTTTCCTGTAATAGCTTGAACGCTTCAGCCCATGTTGGAATTGATTCGGATTCGTAACCAAAAGTTCTTCCTGTTGCAATACGATGGAAAGATTTCATTGCTTTGAGGTGAACCCCTGAACGCATGAATTCAAGCATGGTGTCTCGACTTTCCCAAACAGTTAGAGTACAGTGGTGACCTTGAATCCTTTTGACCTCGCAAAATTGAATGCCTTTTGCTTTTTTCGCTAGTTCAAATGAGGGGATGGCGAAACGCCAAAATCGAAAAAATCCGAGCAAACCTTTTGGTTTTAGACCTGTAATTGAAATGTATGACATTAATATTCTTTTTGTGTTTATTTGAACACTTTAATTAAAAAATGATCTTATAGTTTTTTTAGGTAAATAATTTTATCCTCCATTTCATTCCAAAACTCTCTTATAATAGCTTCTTTTGTATACCCCATTTTATCATATAAAAATCTTGCTCCTTGTTGTGAGCTATCACTTGAAGTTTCGATGATTAACATCCTGGCATTTCGAGTTTTTAAATCCTTTTCTATAAAACTCAACATTTTTTTTGCAATTCCTTTTCTTTGGTGATTTGCAGAAACTCCAATTGCTAATAGATTATAAGTGCCAATTGTGAATTTTTCAGGAACACAATAGATAAATCCAGCTACTTCTTCATTCGCATGATAAGCATACCATAGTTCAGAAGAACTTGGGTTGTTTATATAATCGGAAATCATAGGATCTAAATACATTGACGGAAATAATCCACATGAATCAATAACTTCTTTGAGTTTATTTAAATCTTTCTCTTTGACGGCTTTCACTTGCTCAATCATGGTAACTCTAATTATTTTTTTTATTATGAAATTTCAAAAAAAAAGCCCCACGTTTCCGTAAGGCTTTGGCTCCCCCTGCTGGACTTGAACCAGCGACCCTCTGATTAACAGTCAGATGGCTAGGAACTAAAAGCCAATATAATTAAGGTTTTTAAGCTATTTACTCAGCTAAATTTGCAAGTTTTTGCAAGTTTAGATACCTGATTAAACATTTTTTATTTATATAAAATTACCTTTTTTTTAAATTAAACTTTTAAAATTTATCTTTTTTCTAAAATAGGAATATGTGGTTAATGGGT
>CAZLVX010000145.1:0-4933 GCA_964562965.1 uncultured Lishizhenia sp. | reverse complement strand
ACGCAAATAGAACCTTTGGCTACAGGTATTGAAGCAGCATCCAACATGCGTTTTGTTTGTTCTTTGTCGCATGCAATGTCTACAGCAATATTACTTGTTTTACAGGTAATGGTGGCTTGAAAACGCATTTGATTCACACCGTAACCTAATTGTATTAAGGAATTTGTACCAAGTCGAATCCATGGGATATCTCTAGCAACAGCTTCATCGACAATACTTCCGGTACTTGGTCCCAAGCGAACATCTTCCCGTATTTCACGCATTTTTTTAATGTCAGCTTGGAGGTCGTAATCCGTTCCGCTGATTAATGCTTCTGCGATACGAACCGCCGATTCTGCGGCATAAAGGCCTACCTTTTCTTCGATGTAATTGAATACGACGTTATAAACCCCTGGTGTTTTTGTTTCACGCGTTCTTCCGAATCCAACATCCATTCCGGCGAGTGTTTGAATTTCAAGGGCAATGTGTTCAATGACGTGCCCCATCCATGTACCTCGCTCCACGCGTTGAAAAAATCCGCCTTTGCAACCTTCGGAACAGCGGTGTTCAATCATTGTAGGAATTAGAGCTTCAATTCTTTCGCGAAATCCTGGAATTTTATTGGTAGGTTTTTCTTCAAGATCCTCAAGGTCTAGACGCATTTGAATTAATTTCTTTCGTGTAATGCTCCAAATATTTGGACCTCGTAATGCTTGAATTTTTAATATTTTCATGTTATAGGTTCTGTTTCTAAAAATGTGGATGATGAAGTTATGAAATAGAAATCAAATCACAAAAAAACAATCACGTTCTTTTTATTTTAAAGGTATTCCTCGAGAGCTGTGAGGGACGTTATTTTTACTTCTATTCAAGGTGAAATAAAAATTACTTCCAAGGCCCATGACGCTTTTTACGGTAATTTTATGACCATGTGACTCGATAATGTGTTTAGCAATTGCCAACCCTAATCCGGAACCACCTTCGTTTCTATTTCTACTTTTTTCTACACGATAAAAGCGTTCGAAAAGTCTAGGTAAGTGCTTTGGATCAATACCTGGACCATTGTCGCTCACTTCGCACTCTATCACATCGTCAAAATAATTGAATCCAATTTTACAATATCCTCCTTTGTTTCCATAAAAGATTGCATTATTGATTAGATTGGTCAATACTTGACCAATTTTATCTCTATCTCCGATAACATTCGTAGTTGGATACTCTTTTTTTGTTGAAATATGAATGTCTTTTTCTTTTGCGAAAAGTTCCGTGGACTCAATAATATCGTTTACAAGCTCGGATAAGTCAAAGGATCGCTCATGCAAACTTAATTCATTAGCCTCCAGTTTTGTAATTTGATCGAGATCATCTAACATTGAGGCCATGCGATCAGTCGCTTTCGATGCACGTTCTAAGAAAGATTTATTGACATTCGGATCGTCAATTCCTCCCTCGAGTAGCGTTAAAATGTAACCCTGTATTGAAAACACGGGAGTTTTTAATTCGTGAGCCAAATTGCCTAAAAATTCACGTCGAAATGCTTCTTGTTCTTTTAACTTACTAATTTCCGTACTTTGACCTTCTTCCCAATTGGCAACGTCCATTTCTGCGGTTTCAACCATTCGGTCGATAGATTCATTCAAGGGCTCTCTATTTCGAATCGATCTGTAGATTAATCCCAGGCGTTGTTGAATGAATTGTTTTAGTAAGTAGTAAAAAATAAAGTAAGCAAATAATCCTGAAATCAACGGAATGGCAATAATGAGAGGAACGGTCAAACGAACCATCCAATAATGCACAATCAAGGTAAAACCCAGACTTACCGAACTAAAGGCAATGCTTCCCAAAAGGATAAGAACGCTAGGTCTGGATTTATTCATTTAATTCAAAGTTATACAATAGAACAGTGATTTTTTACTCGGAAATTTAAATTAATAAAAGGATAACAAATGGTTTTCATCATTGCTTGTTCATTCCTCCGGGTTGACAGCATTTAGGTAATTTTTCAACATCCTCTTTTTTTGCTTTTACTTCATCAGCGTCGTAACCGATTTTTGCAATAATTTGTTTAATAGCAAGTGCGTCAAGTTTTTTTGTTTTGTATTTAACAGTGGCTTTTTTTGTTTCCAAATCAAGTTCTGCAAACAAAACACCCTTGGTGTAATTCAGTTTATCTTCAATTCTATTTTTGCAATCTCCACATTGTGCGGAAGTTTGTATATAGATCGTTTGAGTCTTAGGGCTTTTTTGTCCATATGTTGTGTACTGAATCACAGAGATTAAGAAAAACATTAGGTAAAGTGTCTTTTTCATGTGTGTTTAATTTTATTTAAAAGGTTAAATGAAATCGCCAATTATATTCTTTTTTACTTTTAAATTATAGTGTAATGGCTAAATTCATTGTATTAAATTTAAGTTATTTTTTCTTTTCTTTTTTAATTTGATAGCGAATTCCACCATAAATGGTAATTCCCATTACAGGTCCCCAAATTTCTGTTGCATCGAAACTCGAACTAAATGGATTTTGTGCATCAATTATGGGGTGTTTTTGTCTGTAGTTACTCAAATTCTCGCCTCCGAGGTAAAAGTCCCACTTTTTGTAAATATGTGTTACTTGGGAATTGACCATTGGATATGCCTTGCTGTAATCTTGAGGTTGTCCTCCAAAACTTCCTGGCAATCTTGATTGTCCAAAAACAGAAAAGGTGAGGTCATATTCCCATCTTTTGTTGCGGGTACGATAAGCCAAATTAGTAAATCCTCTATGTCTCGGAATCATAACTTGCTGTTGCATCTGACCACCATAAAGCGCTTTGACATCCAAAAATTTATAAGCTAATCGAATATCAAAATTTCGAATAGGTGTCCAACTTAATTCTAATTGAACACTGTTTGAATAAGAGGCATTCTCGAGGTTTTTAAAGACAACAGAGGTAGATATACTATCGCGGTCTACAATCAATTGGTTTGTGAATCGGGTGTGGTAAACATCAAATGCCAGCGTTGCTTTCTTTTTTAAAACTTTGAAATCTTTGACAATCGATCCTCCAAAATTCCAAGAAATTTCTGGTAATATCTGAGACGGGGCAACCCAAGGTTTAGAACTGGCCAAAAGGGAAATGTTATCGATCATATAATTTGGGACACGCCAACCTCTTCCAGCCGTGAATCGAAGATCAGTAAATTCATCCAAGGTATATTTAGCATGAAGGCGAGGGGTTATTTGGTGTTTGAAAAGATTATGAAAGTCATACCTTATTCCTGAAACTACCGACCAACGCGACGTAGTCATAGTGTACTCAACAAACGCTCCAGGCACAATTTCTTTTCTACTTGTTGAAATACTATCAGCAGATTGAGTAATATCGAGATACAAAAAACTCAGTCCAGATTTGACTTTGTGATCAGTCGTAGCAATGTAATCGTCATAAATTAGATTTATAAATCCACGTTTTTCTTCACCAGAGAAAGGTCTAATACCAAATGCACCATCTAAAAGGTGATATTTCGCATGGTACACAATTCCTAAAGATTGAGAAGGTTTTTTTCCGAAAAAACCTGTTTTGGCGAAAGCATCGACATGTTTTGAATTTATCAGTACCCCGTATGTTGGAGGGGGAAAAGTAAGAATAGTAGGTTCGTCTCTAAAATATGTTGTTTGTCCTCCAACCTTTCGATCTTGGTTTAGGTTAACACCAAATTGTGCCTCCATTTTTTTTCCACGGTAATCCCAACGATTGAAAAAAGCTATATTATCTCCCATTGGCAAATCCCTGAATTTGTCGTGATTATGGTCAATGTTACCGTAAACAGAAGAAGCGTGTGCAAACCAACCTGTTGTCCAGTTTTTACTCAGTTGATGTCCTGCATTAAAGTTGAGTTCAGAACGACCCTGAGAGTTTTGGTAAGCGTTGAAATAAAACCTTTCCATTTCTTGTGGTTTTTTCAATTCGAGGTTAACAAGCCCGGCCATTGACTCGTATCCATTTACAACATTTCCCGTGCCTTTTGTGATTTGAATTGATTCAATCCATGTTCCAGGCATGGATTGCAGACCAAAAGAACTTTCCAATCCTCTTAAAAATGGTATGTTTTCAAGTTGCAGTTGCGTATACACACCATCTAAGCCCATCATTTGAATTTTTTTAGCTCCTGAAACAGCATCCGTGATGTTTACATCCACAGAAGCATTAGTTTCAAATGACTCTGACAGATTACAACACGCTGCTTTTCTCAATTCTGCGGCGGTAAGTTCTTCAACATGCAACGTCTTCATTCTTGAAATAGAGGACGACCGTTTTCTGGCTTCAAGAACAACTTCTTTCATCATGCTTTTCGCAAACAAGACGATATTCACTGAAATAAAGCGGTCTTTTTTTGTGACAATAACAGTATCGTTATAATAACCGACAGCTGATATAACGATAGTATCGGGTAGTACTTTGGGTAAAATCAATTCAAACGTACCCTCTTCGTTTGTGAATGCTCCAGAATTTGCATGAAGCAGCTTTATTTTAGCTCCTGTAAGGGGTTTTAGTGTTAAAGAATCTTTTCCTTGAACGAGTCCTTTAACTTGCGAAAAAGTTAAGTTGCCCCAACAACAAAACACGCAACAATAAATAAATAATTTCATGAATATTGAATTTAAAAAGTGAGAAAAAATAGTTTCCCTCAATTTAAATTAAAAAGACTTGATTATAGATTAGAAGTGAGCGCCCAAAGAGTTTTGGTGGCGGTTTAAAAAGGCTAATATTTTTTTGTTCAACGACCTTAACACCCTCTTGTTTTGCCCATGAAATAGTAGGTTCTGGGCACATGTTAAAATAAGGCATCGTAAGGTCATAAACTTCATGGAAATCAAAAGACAGTTTTACGATTTTTTCTTCATCGGAACAGCAATCTTTCTTAATTTCATTCGCTTTTTGACAACAACTTGGGAGCTCTTTATTCGTTTCTT
>CAZLVX010000144.1:0-4948 GCA_964562965.1 uncultured Lishizhenia sp. | reverse complement strand
TTATCTTAATTGGTTATTTAATCATTTCTAAAATTCTTTTTGTTAACTACCAACCCGGTTATACAACAACTATTTCTCTAATTACATTTTTAGGAGGTATACAAATTATGGTTATCGGTTTGGCGTCTCTTTATATTGGTAGAATTCTCAAAGAAGTCCAGAATAGGCCACTTTTTGTAATTAATGAAAAAATAAATTTTTTATGAATTTTACATCAAAATCTTTATTTGCTAAGGAATTAATTAACGACCATATCTTTAATCTAAAATCCAAAGGATATAGTGTTATCAATAATTTTTTTGACAATGAAACTTGCGATCTTTTAAAATTACATTTAGATAAAGCAATTAATAATTATGTTTCCTCGGTTAACTCAGAGCGAAGTAATTTAGATAAATACCATATGCATGATTTATTGTGTAAGAATCAAGTCTTTGCCAAGACATTAGAAGATCCGAGATTACAACAATTGCTTTCCCCATTCATAAGTGATTTCTGGATAATGTACGCATATACATCCTCTTCATTACCTCCAAACGGGTATAATTATGGGAGTAGAATTCATGTCGATTGCCCAAGATTTATTCCTAATTATATCACAAATCTCGGTGTAATATGGGCCTTAGATGATTTTACCAAAGAAAACGGGGCAACACATGTATTACCAGGTTCTCATTTAGTGGAAACAATTCCTTCAGAAGAGTATTTTATTAAAAATAACATTAGGCTAACTTGTAGCAAAGGGTCTTTAATTGTTTTTAATGCTCGTTTGTGGCATTCAGCAGGGAAAAACTTGACCTCAAAATTTAGACATGCTTTAACAATGAACGCGTGCAGACCATTTATGAAGCAACGTATGGATTGGGTTAGATTTATTCCTGAACAAATTACCAACTCATTAAATGAACAAGCCAGAAGAATAATAGGATTTGATACAAGAATCCCATCAAATCTAGAAGAATTCTTTAAACCTATTGACCAATTGTTATATAAACCTGGACAAGAATGATTAATTAATGTAATATGGAAGATAAAATATCAGAAGCTATTAAAGCAAATATCACGGTTCACTCAGCCATGGCAGATGATTATAATCAAGTAGAACCACACTTTCGTCCTGAGAGCATCGATCGAGTATCAAAAATAATTCACAAACTTTCACTTTCTCATTCATTGGAAAATGCATTAGACTTAGGTTGTGGAACTGGGTTCATGATAAATATCTTAAAAGATTATTCAAAGACAATTACTGGAGTTGATGTTACTGAAGCTATGCTAAATAAGGTTGACAAAAGAGGTAATGCATTGATTGATTTGATTAATTCTGATACAGGTACTGTTATCTTGCCTACTGATTTTTTTGATATTGCGACAGCTTACACTTTTTTAGATCATCTTTATGACCTAAAACCAACGATTGTTAATACATACAATTCTTTAAAAAAAGGTGGGATTTTCTATGCTGACTTAAGTCCAAATTTTTATTTTTGGGAAAGTATAAAAACCTTAAATCACTCTGTCGAATATGATTTTATATTACAAAGGGAGATTAATGCCGTCCTTAATAAACACGAAGAAATAGAAGAACAATTTAGTGTAAAAAAAGAAATTTTCACAGCTGCAGAATATCAAAAGCACGTTAAGGGAGGCCTTATCGAAGAAGAATTACGTGAACTATTATTTTCCATCGGCTTTACTAAAGTAGAATTTATTTACCATTGGTTTGTTGGTCAAGCCCAACTGATTAATGATAATTCAATTGACAAAGACAAGAGATTTGAACATGCTAATATTATGCATAAGTACCTTTGTCAATCTTTACCATTATCACGGAATCTTTTTAAATATATAGGATTCATTGCCACAAAATAATATGAAAAAAGCATCTATTATTGGATATGGGGATCTTGGACAACAATTTCATGAGTATTTAAAAGATATATATAATACGGATTTCTTTTTTTTTGATGACGGAATATATAACTCAACTAATGATTTTAAAAAGCCATTTGTAGAATACATTGAAGAAAAATATAAAGATTCAGATTTTTATGTTGGATTAGGATATAAAAACTTACATTTAAAAAATCGAATTCTGAATGAGCTAAAAAATCAAAAAAGTAATATCCCGAAATTTATCCATAATTCTTCATTTGTGAACAGAACTGCCGTTATTGGTAATTCTGTATTTATCTATCCTTTGTGTAATATTGATATTCAAGTTAATATAAAACAGGGAAGTGTAATTAACAATGGAGTTATAATTAGTCATGACTCCACGATTGGAAACTGTTGTTATATATCACCTGGTTGTATTATTTCAGGGAATGTAACAATTGGTGATTATACATTTCTTGGTTCAGGGACAATAATTTCAGATAATATTAAGGTAGGAAGTAATGTAAAAATCGGAATTGGTACAGTAGTTACCTCTGATATTCCAGACAATGTTTCGGTAATCGGTAATCCTATGAGAATATTAAACTCAAGCCTTTCTTTATGAAACAATGTGATTTTCAAAAAACAATAGGCTTCAACAAACCTTTTTTTACAGGAAAAGAAACCGAATATATTAGATTAGCGGTTGAGACAAGTAAAATTTCAGGAAATGGAGAATTTACGCAAAAATGCCAGTCATTTTTTGAACAGAAATATGGGTTTAAAAAGTGCCTACTCACCACCTCATGTACTGACGCACTTGAAATGGCTGCTATTTTGTGCGATATCCAACCGGGTGATGAAGTTATTGCGCCGAGCTATACCTTTGTTAGTACAGTAAATGCATTTATTTTACGAGGTGCAAAAATTGTTTTTTGCGACAGCCGAGAAGATCACCCAGGAATTGATGAAAACAAAATCAAAGAATTAATTTCCATTAAAACAAAAGCCATTGTTGTGGTGCATTATGCTGGTGTTGCATGTGAAATGGATGAGGTGATGGATATTGCTCAAGAGCATAATCTATTTGTTATTGAAGATGCGGCGCAAGCGATTGATAGTTATTATACCGGAAAAGATGGCAGCATTTTCTTTTCATGAAACCAAAAACATTATTTCCGGTGAAGGAGGAATGTTGGTTGTGAATGATGAACAATTTGAAAAAAGAGCTGAAATTATTTGGGAGAAAGGCACTAATCGTTCGGCTTTCTTTAAAGGTGAAGTGGATAAATACGGCTGGGTGGACATAGGAAGTTCTTTTTTACCTTCCGAAATCATTGCCGCCTTTTTATATGCACAATTGGAGAATTTGGAACAAATTCAAAACAAACGTAAGTCCATTTGGAATAAGTATTATGAGGGATTGAAACCATTGGAGGACCAAGGTAAATTGCGTTTGGCAAAAATCCCAAAATGTTCAACGAATAATGCACATATGTTTTATGCAGTTTGTAGATCGGTCGCGGAAAGAGATTCTTTATTGACTTTTCTCAAGCAAAATCAAATCCACGCAGTATTTCATTATTTGAGTTTACACAAAAGTTCATTCAATCTTGCAAGTAATGTATTGGTTGATTTACCAAATAGCGATTTTTACTCCGATTGTCTGATTCGTTTACCTTTTTATTTTGAACTAGAAGACGGAGATATATCTAGAATCATAGCCGAAATTACGTGTTTTTATAACCAAAACTAGTTTTCTATGATCCTTTCTTTCATCTTTGGATTATTTTTTTTATGTATTCCTTTTTTCCTTTCGCGTTACACGAGTAGATCATCTGAAAATTTAGTTTGGCAAACTGACTTAATAGGCTTCAATAAATCAAGTCTGTCTCTTGTAATTTTAATAGCTTCATTAACAGCGGTTTATTTTACTAATTTTCAAACAATTCAACTATTATCTCTTCCTCTCTTGGTGGTTCTATTTAGAAAAGTCAATATAAATGCAATTCATTTTAAAATTAATTTACTCGAACTTTTCGTAGTATATTCTTTCTCATTCCTACTCATTTTTATTGCCATAGGACAACCTGGGTCAGCATCTGATATCAATATTCACTACGACGTCCATTTTTATGCAAAACTATCCCAAAAAATAATGGAAGGTAATGTTGAACATGCAGGTGCACTGTTGTCTAGTTATATTGAAAATGAAGGAATAACACTTTATCATTACACGGATCTTTGGTTTACTGGAATTTTCTCCTTCGTAATACAACAGCCAACAATTCTCGTATTATGTTTTTTTACCTACCCCATACTTTTGACCACCGGTTTCTTTACATTAAAAGAATTTATTCAAGAATTAGGTTTTAAGGATACTACACTCAAAACTTTCTTTATTATTCTTATTGTGACCTTTGGATTTAGTTTACCAACAAATTTAATTCAAAGCACTTTTTTTGAAGTTAGTTACTCACATTTAGTATTTATACCTGGTTTTGATATTTACTCAACAAAAACGTTAATTCTACTCCCAATTTTAACAATGGCCTTTAGTAGTTTATTCAGAAAGGATTATTTAACCTTTACCGTACTAATTTTACTTGCAATAATAACCTACAGCACAACGCTATTATTTTTCTCTGCACTGATATTCACAGTTTTATTTCACAAGATATTTTTAGAAATAAAGGATAAATCATGGCATAATCCAGAAAATTACAAACTATTTTTTGTGCTTTTAATCTATTTTATTTCACTAACGTTTATTATTTTAAATTGGGTGGATTTCACAGGGCTACCTAAAAACACTTCAATTTTAACTATTAAATCCATCATTATTTTATATTTTGAATACAATTTTTCGACACTATTTGTTTATGTTATTCCTATCATTTTTATTCCTTTTATCGAAACTAGGGAGAATAAAATGATTGTACTTAAAATGGTGCTTTTCATTTTTATTTCCTCTTCAATAACATCTATTTATCTCATAAAATATACAGATGAACCAAATTCAATTCAAGCTTTATTAAACGCCGCTCCCTTCACTTTTTTAATTTTATCA
>CAZLVX010000143.1:0-4988 GCA_964562965.1 uncultured Lishizhenia sp. | reverse complement strand
GCTGGACGTGAGGAATATGAAATCACAGCCGGATCTATAAGTTTTGATGGTAAAGATTTACTTGAATTATCTACAGAAGATAGAGCAAGAGAAGGCTTATTCTTAGCTTTTCAATACCCCGTTGAAATTCCAGGTGTTTCAAATATTAATTTCCTCAGAACTGCTCTTAATGAAATTCGCGAATACAAAGGGCAGGAACCGATTTCTGCGAAAGACTTCATGCAAATGGTTCGAGATAAATCCGCACTAGTTGAACTTGATAGCAAATTGGCGAATCGCTCCGTTAATGAAGGTTTTTCAGGAGGAGAGAAAAAACGTAATGAGATTTTTCAGATGGCCATGCTTGATCCAAAATTGGCAATTCTCGATGAAACTGATTCGGGACTCGATATTGACGCACTGCGAATTGTAGCTAACGGCGTAAACAAACTCAAAACTCCATACAACGCTAGCATCGTTATCACCCACTACCAAAGACTGCTTGATTATATTGTTCCGGATTTTGTACACGTGTTATACGACGGTAAAATCGTGAAAACCGGACCAAAAGAATTGGCCTTAACGCTCGAAGAAAAGGGCTATGATTGGATAAAAGAATCAATTCTCAGTTAACGTCTTTCTTATGCAAGAGGTAAATACCATTCACGAAAACAAACTCGATAAGTTGCGCGAAAGTTTATCTAAAACTTCAATAGCTTTTAATAAAAATCTTTTAGTTGAGTTGGGCGAATTTTTAGAGAACGCCGATCTCCCAACCACGAAGCAAGAATCATGGAAGTATACGCGTTTAACAAAGTTATCGAATACGACATTTAGTGGATTCAATGAAAAAAGTACACTATTAGCCGTTCATGAAAGAGCCTACAAAATTGTATTTGAAAATGGAAAATTACGTTCAAAGGACATATTTGAAGGTCTCAATACATTAACGGAACTTTCTTCCACACAACTTTCTGAAATACACGCTTCTCATGAAGTTTTTGACGCCCTTAACCTATGCTATGCAGAAGATGGCGTTTTTATTGAGATTTCCAAAACACTTGACCGACCGATAGAAATTTTGCATCTATCAAATGGAAATAAAATAAATAACTTACGCCATTTTATTCGATTGAAATCCAATACCGAGGCAAATATCACGATGATATTTAGTTCCGAAAAAGAAAGTAAAAACTTCTCAAACTGTGTAACTGAATTCCATGTAGAACAAGGTGCACATCTTTCTGTAACAAAAATTCAGATAGAGAGCGGTCAGGATATTCATTTGTCAAAAGAAAAAGTATTTCAACACCGCGACTCGAATTTTACGCTCAACACGGTGACTTTAGATGGGCTGTTTGTGCGAAATGAAGTTGAGGTTGCGGTAGAGGGTGTCAATGCTGAAACTAATTTAAATGGCGTTTATGTTGCCAATCAGCAGCAATTTGTCGACAACCACACAACAATTGATCATAAGGTAGCTCATTGTTTATCGAATGAGCTATACAAAGGGGTATTATTTGATAAAGCAACAGGGGTTTTCAATGGAAAGGTATTTGTGCGAAAAGATGCTCAAAAAATCAACGCTTTTCAATCCAATGCAAACATATTAATGAGTCAAGATGCCTCTGTTAATGCAAAGCCCGAGTTAGAAATCTATGCAGACGACGTGAAATGTTCACATGGGTCCACCACCGGACAATTAGACGAAGAGGCAGTTTTTTATTTAAGATCCCGCGGTCTCTCAGATAAAGCAGCACGAAATTTATTGGTGAGTGCGTTTGTGGGGCAAGTGCTGGAAAAAATCGAAAACACCGAGATACTGGACTTTATTTACGGAAAATTAAACGACCGCTTTGGATGGGAATATTGATTTTTCTCTCTTTTTTTGAGAAAAAAGCGTTGAAATCTTATTGTTTTTGTTGATATCATTTTAGGGCATTTAATCGTCGGACAAATAGCCTTTTCTATCTTTGTTCATGCGCAAATTAATAGCCTTTTTCGAAAGGTTCAGGGTGTTTTTGTTTTTTGCTTTTTTGCAAATTATTGCATTGTCTTTGTACATTACCTTTCTTTCTTTTCCTAGATTTCAGTTTTTAACGAGCGCAAATGCTGTTTCAGGTCAACTTTATTCCTGGGAGCATGACCTAACGAAACACTTCAACCTTTCAAATGAAAACTCAAAGCTACAAGATGAAAACATTGCGCTTCAGGCACAACTCCCTAAAAGTTTATTCAGATTGAATAATGGCTTCATAAAAATTAACGATTCTATTTACCGGCAACAATATGAATACATTCCGGGAGAGGTTATCAACTCAACGGTAACCAAACGGAATAATTACTTCACCATAAATATCGGAGAGAAACACGGCGTGAAACGATTAATGGGGGTGTATTCACCTAACGGAGTAGTAGGGGTCATTCATTCAACAAGTGAGCATTACAGCATAGTTAAATCAGTATTGACAAAAGATATTAATATTGACGTAACCATTGAGCCTATTGGATTATTCGGACTTCTAAAATGGGATGGCAGACATCCTACGCGTGGAAATATTGCAGGCATTTCAAATGATTTAAAAATTCCAAGAGGATCTAAGGTGCTTACGAGGGGCGGATCAGGAATTTTTCCGAAGGGGTTGATGGTTGGAACAGTTGATGCTGTCTACGCCATTGAAGGGGAAGCACTATGGGATGTAGTAATAACTTACTCTGAAGAATATCGAACCTTGCAGCGGATTTATGTAATTAAAAACCTAATGCTTGAGGAACAACAACAAATTGAAAAAGGAATCCCAGAGGACAAAGAAGAACGCTAATGAACAATGCTTTAAAAATATCACTTCGCTTTTTCTTGTTTTGGATCATGCAAGTGTTGGTCTTTAACCAACTCGAATTTGGGTTTGGTATTCATCTTATGATCTATCCACTTTTCGTCATGTTATTGCCATTTGATATTGGTATTTTTCCTCTACTATTACTTGGATTTGGCTTAGGGATTTCCATTGATGCGTTTTCTGACACATTTGGACTGCACGCTTCTTCCCTATTGATGATGGCTTATTTTAGACCTATTATTTTCAAGTTTTTTGCACAGCGCGAAGGATATGATCCATTAAAAGAGCCTTCACTTTTCGACATGGGAACAAGGTGGTTTACTTTGGTTTATGGATCGCTACTTTTTATTCATCATTTTTGGTTCTTTCTAATTGAAATTTTCAGAATAAACGAATTGTTTTGGATACTTCAAAATACCGTATTGAGTATTGTTTTTTCTTTTTCCGTTAGCTTATTAATTCTCACCTTAATCTCCAGAAAATCGCGTTCTAAATGAATTTTGAAGGCCGAAGATATGTCATTATCACGTTCATGCTTCTCGTGGGCGTGATTTACAGTTTTCGTTTATTCTACATGCAAGTTATCGATGACACATGGAAACTTCGTGCACAAGAGATCGCGGAGAAACGAAAAGAAATCATTCCTGCTCGAGGAGTTGTTTTTGATAGAAATGGTCAAAAAATCGTATCTAATAAAACCTACTTTAATCTTATGATGGTGGAGGATAAGATTAAAGATTTGGATACCGTTGCTTTTGCTAAGTTAATTGGCTGGACAGTTGAAGAAGTGCGCAGTCGCTTCAAAGAAATTCGAGAAGGAGAAGGAACATACTACAATAAACATTCTGGTAAACGCACTTCAAATTATCAAAAAGTAAGAGCGTACCCATTTATCAAAGAGCTTACGCTTGAGGAAATCTCCAAAATTGCACCTCATTTAGAAAAATTTCCTGGATTTTATGAGGAAGTAACGAGCATGAGAAGTTATCCATTTAGGGGGGGTGCGAATATCTTGGGATATCTTGCCGAAGTAAACGGAGATGAAATTGAGAAAGATGAGTTCTATAGACCAGGTAGTAATATTGGTAGAGCTGGGTTGGAAAAATATTATGAAAATGAACTGAGAGGTTATAAAGGAGTTAAATATGTGGTAACCTCTGCCTTAAACAATGCAATTGAGAGTTATGCCGGTGGGAAATACGATACGACTGCTGTACAAGCTGCGCCACTTACTTTAGGTTTAGATATGTTGATTCAAACATATGGAGAGGAGCTAATGAAAAATAAAAAAGGGTGTATTGTAGCCATTGAACCCTCTACAGGGGAGATTTTGGCCATGGTTTCGTCTCCTTCATTTGACCCTAATTTACTTGTTGGAAATAGAAATATAAAACTGAATTATCCAAATCTATTAAAAGACCCTACGAAGCCTTTGTTTCCTAGACCTCTTGCTGCTGAGTATCCACCAGGTTCAATATTTAAACTTGTTCAGTCATTGATTGGGCTACAAGAAGGCGTTATAACGCCAAGTTCGGGTTTTGCATGCGACAAAAGTGTTGTAGGATGTCACGGACACCCAAGTGCAAGTAGTATTCAAGAGGCTGTACAATATTCATGTAACCCCTATTATTATGCAGTTGTGCGCAGAATCATTCAGCAAAACAAAAAATCAAGTTTATTTGAAGATGCAGAAATTGGGTTAAACAGATGGAATGAATACATGCAAAGTTTTGGTTTGGGAAAACGATTGGAGGCGGATGTTTTCGGGGAACGACCTGGGTTAATACCAAATAGTGCATATTACGATAAATGGTATGGGCATCATCGTTGGGCATTTTCAACCATTCGTTCTATTTCTATTGGGCAAGGAGAGGTGAAGTTAACCCCAATTCAAATGGCCAATATTGCAGCAATCATTGCAAACAAAGGGTGGTTTTACACCCCTCACTTTGTTAAATCCATTGGCGAAAGTGGGCCTTTGGAAAAATTTAAAACTATGCACAAAACGATGGTGGATGCAAAACACTTCGATCCAGTAATTGAAGGTATGCGCAGAGTTGTCAACGAAAATGGAGGTACTGCTCGTATGGCAAGGCTCGAGGATATTATTATTTGTGGTAAAACTGGAACTGTTCAAAATCCTCATGGGGAAGATCATTCTGTTTTTAT
>CAZLVX010000142.1:0-5060 GCA_964562965.1 uncultured Lishizhenia sp. | reverse complement strand
TTTATAAGTTCATTTCCAAAGTCTTCCGATGCGTCTAAAGGTAATTCGCAAGGCAGGTTGTCTATGGCCATAACGGCAATGGCTCCTTGTGAAAGAAAATCAACTTCGGTATTATGCACTGGGTCATAGCCGTAAATCGGATTTCCAATCTTTGAAGCGCGAATTGTACAGGCAATGGGTTCATTCACGTCACAGCTAATGTCACCCACAACTTTCAATCGATTTTTTCTATTTAACAAGGTTTCTCTAGTTAAAATAAATGGCGATTTAGAACTCCAATAATGACAAGGAATATACATATCGCTGTTGAATGCGTATGGTTCAAAATTAGATGTGTAAAGCTCAGGTTGTGTGTAGAACTCTTGTTTTGAAAATTCTTTTACGTCTTTTCTAACGTAGTAATCTTCAGTATCTAAATGTGTGAAAATTGGTTCATTGTGCGAATCTCGTAGGTATTCTTCAGGGGAAACTTCTTTGATGGGTAATAAAGACATAATTTCTCTAGCACCATTTCCAACGCGACCAAATCCTGTTAATACTACACGGAAATCTTTCGGTAAGACAACCTTTTTCAATTCCTCTTCGACTTCTTTTCGATCTTTGCAGAGATGTGCTGGTTTAAGTTCATAATCGCCTGATTTTAATCCCCATGTATAGAAGGTATTGTAGCATCCTACTATTCCTGCGTAGCGACCGAATCCAATTAGTCTTTTGTTGCTTTTATCTTTGATAACTTCGTAATCTATGAGCCGTATTTTTTTATCCAAGATCGCCCGAAGTAATTTTTGATTATGAGCCTGTTTTTTTATAGTATGAGAGAAGAAAACAAATGTTTTATTCGGAATTAACATGTCTATTGGAACTTCTTTTACACCAAAAATAATGTCACAGTTCTCTAAATCATCCACCAATTTTAGTCCTAAGGCCGCGTATTCTTCGTCTTTGAACACGCGAATATTACTTTTTTGAACATAGACTTCTACCTGAGGATAAAGCGTTTGAATCGCTTTACATTGTTTTGGTGTTAAAGGCACACGGAAATCTGGCGGCACTTTCCCTTCTCTTATTATTCCGATTTTCATTTTTAAATGGGTTCTTGAAGTAAATATTGATCAATAAATTCGCGCACACAACCATCTCCTCCTTTTTTGGATAAAATAATATGTGAAACACTCTTAATTCGGTTAACTGCGTTAATAGGACAAACGGCTACTCCTACGTTGGACATAACAGCAAGATCATTGATATCATCGCCTATAAATGCAATTTCAGATATATTGATTTTCAAATCGTTAGCCCATGTCATTAGAATTTCTAGTTTAGATTCTCTACCGACATAGCAATGCGTTGCGCCGAGCAGTTTTGCTCTGTCTTGCACCATATGCTCCGTAAATCCAGAGGAAAGAAAGCCAACTGGAAATCCTTTTTTCGTTAAGTGCAAAATGGCCATTCCATCTTTCGCGTTGTATTTTTTCATTTGGTCGCCGTTCTCACTAACATACATTCCTCCGTCCGTAAGTACACCGTCGACGTCGAGCACAAGAAATTTAATGTTATTGAGTCGTTTTCTTAATGATTCATTCGGATAAACTTGCTTAAAAAGTAAGTTCATCATGTCAATTTCGTATTCCTCGCAAACTGCCTCTAAATCAAAAATGGACAGTTCGTTGGCATGATCAACCTCAAAATCTTGAAGGAAAGTATGGTAATCTACTCCAAATTTTTCACACAATCCTTTTAAGTTCTGTTCTAGGTACATCTTATACAATGGAATATCCCACGCAATTGGCGAGAGGTTTGATTTCGTTTATGAGGTTTTTGAATTCATCGAAATTGAGTTGCTGACTAGCATCCGACAACGCATTTTTCGGATTCGGGTGTGTTTCTATTAACAAACCATCCACTCCCAGGGCAACGCAGGCTCTGGTTAAACCAGGAACTCCATAAGCGTAACCCATAGCATGAGAAGGGTCGAGTATAACGGGTAAATTACAATGTTCTTTTAACCAAGCTACACCACATAAATCTAGGGTAAATCGTGTTCCGGTTTCAAAAGTTCGAATACCTCTTTCACACAAAACTACATTTAAATTCCCTCCCGACATGACGAATTCTGCAGCTTGAACAAACTCTTGTAGTGTAGTGCCGAAACCTCTTTTAATTAAAACAGTTTTGTTGGATTTTGAACATGCACGAAGGATCCCTTGGTCGTACATAGCTTTAGCGCCAACTTGAATCACGTCTGTATATTCAATAATTTCTTCTATCTGAGAAGCATCTCGAGCCTCTGTTATAATGGTATGCCCGAATTCTTCTTTCATTTTTTTTAGAAGCCGCAAACCTTCAATTCCAAGACCTTGAAATGAATAGGGTGAAGTGCGTGGTTTGTAGCATCCGCCGCGTAGCGTTTTTAATCCTAGTTCACTTAAAACTTTGGAAGCAGCGCGTATTTGTTCTTCTGATTCCACAGAACAGGGTCCGCCAATTACTACGGTATTTTTTGTGTTTCCACCAATTTCAATATTACCTATAGCAACTTTTCGAGTAGAGGATTTATATTTTTTTGAAGACAATTGCATATCATTAGCTAAAACACAATATTCTTCGGTAAATTGGACCATAGAGGCAGGTAACTCTTTCAATGAAGAGCTTGTAATTAATACATTTTTACCCTCATCACTAATTAAAAATGCTTGATTACTAGATGCCAGAGATCGAGCTAAATCGCTAGAAACTGAAGATTTTAAGGTAATTATCATATTTCGCCTTTAATAAGGTGTGTAAAGTTAATAATTCCCGACGCATCTCCTATCGAATTTATCACAGGTAAATACATGATGGGAAAGGAACATTTCTTGATGAGTTGTAATAATTCTACAACAGTGGCAGATTCTTTAATTGTTAGGGGAGAGGGGTTTACGAAATCTGAAATTGTGACGTTTTGAAAATCTTCCCATTTTTTCAGTAAGCCTTTGCGAATATCGGCACTTGAGGCAATACCACTTAACTTTCCATCTTCACTTAAGATTAATGCAAATCCCAATTTTCCTTCGTCTACCACTTGTACAATTTCTTTAGGTGAGTGCACTGATGAATAACAAACAGGACATTCTTCGATGGGCATCATGAAGTCTTTTACTTGAAAAGATGATTCGATTTCTCTTTTCGTTAAATTCATGAGTGCTTGACCAATACTTGGCGCATTGAATAAATAAGATCCGGATACGCATGAACTTACTCCCATATTTCTTAGGATAAATGATACTTCTCCGTTCACACCACCATCCACGTGAATGGATTTTGAAGGATACATTTTTCTGAACTTTCTAATTTTTTGAAAATTATTTCTATCAAATTTACCGCCGCTTTGCCCAGGAGTTGTTGCCATAATGAGTATGAAATCGTAACCGCTAAAACCCTGAAAAATATCAACTGGTGTATTTGTGGTAATGGCAATTCCTTTTTTACCTTTTATGTCTTCAGGAAGGAGCAGTGGAGCTTTAAGTTCTTCAAATTGAAAAGTCAGGTAATCGACAGGGTGTTTTCGAAGCAAGTCGAAATAAGCTGATGGATTTGCTGTTATGAGATGCAAATCTATTTTAGTCTTGCTGATTTTTCGAATCCGTTCAATATCTTGAAAAACAGAGGGGTCATCATTGCAATCTACATGAAATAGGTCTACTTGATGAGCGTCTAAATCACGAATAATTTCCTCTAAGGAACGTTGTTTATCACTGTAAATAGATGCCGAAATTTTCATAGTGGATTCGGTATTTCTTTCACTTCAAATTGATTATTGGCGATGGCGATTTCGCAAGGAGTGGATTTGAAGCTTTCGACACTCGAATTGAGTTTTTGTTGCAAATCGAAAAACGTTTGTATTTCCTCGAAGTTCAATTCTTCCGATTTAAAAGCATCTGTTTTTATGAATAAAAGTTGGAATTTTGAATCATTCTTTACTAATTTAACATCCATTGAATGCTCCGGAGAAATTTTATTGGCTTTGAAAAAGTCTAAAAGTTCTTTTGCGGTTTTTTCATCGTCGGCATCATCAAAATATACGGTAATGTTGTTTTCTTTGATTTGAAGTCCATGACCTTTGGAACAAGAAAAAAACAATAGAAGAAGTACTAACGGAAAGAAATTAATTGACTTTTTGTGCATACTCAACAAAAAAAAAGAAGGGTAAGCTACTCTTATCGCACCGCTACAACCTCATACCTTTGCTACGTTCCCGTCCTGGAGGATTAAGAGGGAGCTGGTCGTAAAAGACTTACCCTGTGCAAAGATAAGAGATTTGTTTTACCTTGAAAATAATAACGAGATAATATTTGATTTTACTTGTTGTAAATGAAAATTGCCCTATCTTTGCGTAAAATTGGCCTTGTGGCGCATCCCGATAGCTATCGGGTGAATAGCGCACCAAATAACCAAAAGAATACCCACTAACGAATGGGTAATAAAAAGAAAAAAATTGGCCTTGTGGCGGATCCCGATAGCAATTGGGAGGATAGCGCACCTTAACCAAAAGAATGCCCACAAACGAATGGGTAATAAAAAGAAAAAAAAATGGCCTTGTGGCGCATCCCGATAGCTATCGGGAGAATAGCGCACCATAACCAAAAGAATACCCATTAACGAAGGGGTAATAAAAAGAAAAAAAATGGCCTTGTGGCGCAACTGAATAGCGCACCTGATTACGGCTCAGGAGGTTTTAGGTTTGAATCCTAACAAGGTCACAAAAGGAAACCCTGATGTGAACATCAGGGTTTTTGTTTTTAATGTGTCACCAATTTATTGGTGTAAACAATTATAAACAAAAATCCTTGTCTTGCAGCGCAAGGCTAGGGTTTCTATGTTTGGATTGAACAAATACAAGAGGTTCATGAAGTAATCCTAACAAGGTCACGAAAGGAAACCCTGGTGCATGCATCAGGGTTTTTTGGTTAGTACTCAATAAACCTATGAAATGAATATTAACATTTCATACTATTTTAAATCTAATCTACGTATAACCACGTAACGCTTATCGTCAAAACACCTAATTGTTGATGTGTGTG
>CAZLVX010000141.1:2204-5074 GCA_964562965.1 uncultured Lishizhenia sp. | reverse complement strand
ACAGTGCTTTTAGAGACGCAAAAGATGGAACTGGTCCCTATGCTATGCCGAGCCTATATTTCTACTCTCACCTCAGCTACCTTAAAAATGCAAATCAAATCGCACTAGAAGGCTTCCTTAAACTCCAAAATGATTCAACATTTTGCGGAATTGCTCCATATTATATTGCGCAGATATACCAAAAACAAGGACAGTATGAAGAGGTTATAAACATGGCCCCGAGTGTGATTAAGTGTTCCCAAGTAGATAACGAAGCCGATGTAAATCATATCATTGGAAATGCTTTTTACAACTCAGGAAAATACCAAGAAGCCATTCCGTATTTAGAAAGTTTTTCCAAAAATGGAAAACCAAAAAGAGATGATGCTTACGAACTTGGATTCGCCTATTACAAAACGAAACAATACGAGAAAGCCATCAAACAATTTGATAAAGTGACAAGGGTTCCTGACAGCATAACACAAATTGCCATGTATCAAATTGGAGAATGTTACTTGAATCAAGAAAAAATTCTACCTGCAAGATCCGCATTTGAGCGCGCTTCGCAAATGAGCTACATGAAAGAAGTTCAAGAAGATGCCCTTTATAATTTTGCGGTATTATCTTTCAAATCTGATATAAATCCCTACGACGAATCTGTTCGTGCGTTCGAAACTTTTCTGACGAAGTATCCAAATTCGAGCAGGAAAAAAGATGTTTATCAATATTTAGTAAATGTTTATACCAACACTTCCAATTTCGCAAAAGCTTTGGAGTCAATTTCCAGGTTGCCAAATCTCGATGTTAAACTCAAAAAAGTGTATCAAACGGTAGCTTTTAATTACGGGGTAGATCAATTTGAAAAACAACTCTTTTCTGAAGCCATAAAGACCTTTAAGCTTGTAGACAAATATCCTATTGACCCGCAAATGGTGGCGCTTTCTAAATATTGGTCTGCCGATGCACAACTGCGAATTGGACAAACTGACCTTGCAATTTCAACGTATAGAGAATTCATGGCGTCTCCAGCGTCGAATGCGCTTCCTGAGAAGTTTGATGCTTACTACAATATCGGTTATGGTTATTTGAAAAAAAATGACCTTGACAAAGCTATTGAATCGTTTAGAATGTACTTACAGTCAAGTCCAAAAGATGATGCTAAGAAAATAGACGCCTGCTTCCGAGTTGCTGATTGCTATTATGTTCGAGAACAAAAAGACGACAATCTATTGGCTATTCAATATTACAACGAGGCGTTTAAAATGAATACCGACTATAACGACAAGGCTTTGTATTACGTTTCTAAAGCTTATGGTTACAACGGACAAGTCGCTGAGAAAATTGATGCCCTAAACCGTTTAATCAAGGGTTATGGCTCTTCCAAATACCTCATGCGCGGCCGCTATGATTTAGGATGGGCATACATGTCAATTAAAGAATATCCTAATGCGCTCAAAGTATTTAAAGAGTTCATCTACGATTATCCGACGAATCAGTTTGTAGTGGATGTAAAATTAGCTATCGCAGATATTTATTTCAAAGAAGGAAATTATAAAAGTGCAGAGACTGAATTCTTGCAAATACTCAACGATTACGGAAAGTTAAGAGATGTGTGTGCGAATGCAGTAAATGGATTAGTGGAGGTTTATACCTCTCAAAACAAAGTGGAAGAAGCAACAGAAATTGCAGACCGTTATCCTTGTGCAAACATTTCTGCAGATGAAAAAGAAAATATCTACTACACTCCTGCCATTGAGGCCTACAAATCTAACTTTTATGAAGATGCCATTCCTAAGTTTGAAGCGTACCTGAAAAAATTTCCTTCCGGACGATTTGTGAATGAAAGCTATTACTTTCTTGGAAATTGTTTGTACAAAACCAAAGATACCACTCGAGCAATTGGTTATTTCGAATTGTTTCTTGAAACGCCAACAACTGAATTTTCAGAAGTGGCAGCGTGGAGAACAGCTAATTATTTTTATGGCCTAAAAGACTACACAAAAGGTTTAAAATATTACGAAAAACTTGACCAAATTGCCTCAAAACCTTCTGAAATTTTAAGTGGAAAAATTGGAGTCATGCGCTGTGCTTTCTTAACAGAAAACTACGCAAAATCCGCTCAAGCTTCTAAAGCAGTATTGGAAACCGTTGGAATAAATAATCAACAGCGCACAGAAGCCGAATACGCCAAGGGGATTTCTAATTACAAGCTTTCCAACTACGAATTAGCCAAGCCATCATTGGAATGGTTGGTAAAAAACACGACTACAGCCATGGGTTCGGAAGCTAAATTTACACTTGCCGAGATGTACTACAAGCAGGCACTCTACCCACAAGCAGATGCAGAAATAAAAGCTTTACTGAAAATGAAGCCAAGTTATAATTTTTGGGTGGCTAAAGGCCTTATGTTACAGGTGCGCATTCAAATGATTAATGACGAACTCTTCCAGGCAGAGCAAACGCTCAAATCTGTGATAGATCATTATCCAAATGAAACTGATGGTATTCTTGCCGAAGCAAATGAACTTTGGGATGAATTAATGCAGCTGAAAAATCCTCAAGAAAAGGAGGAGGAAGAAAATCAAAAAAGAATTGAGATAAATGACTAACAAAATACTCTTTATTGTATGTCTTTTCTGCTTGACCAATGTTTTGGCACAGCCAGATCAAATAACGGTCATAGGAAAGGGACAGCGCGAAATTGAACCGGCGACACGATTGCTCAATTCTCCAAAAATTTTGGATTCTATCCAAAGTTCGCCTGTGCCTTCCTATCCTATGCTGTTTTTTCAAGCGCCAACAAAAATTACGCTCGACACCATTGAGGCGGCAACCGTTGAAACCTCATCAGAGAAATTAAAAAAGCTCTATCCATTTTATACCCGATTAGG
>CAZLVX010000141.1:0-2104 GCA_964562965.1 uncultured Lishizhenia sp. | reverse complement strand
AAAACAATTGACACTTTAATAAATCAAGCAGATTCTGTCAACAAGCAACGTTTTCAATCGATTGGAGGAGAGTTAACTTTTGAAGGCTTGAATGGAGATTCATCGGCATTTAATTATGCTATCAACACCCGGTATAATTACTTTTTCACGAAACCTTTTAAAGCTGATTCGTTAGCCAAATGGAACAGCAGAGAACATAGTGCTGGGTTTAATTTTAAAGGTTGGTACAGGTATCAACACGAAACGTTTTACGGCGATTTAGGACTCCGTTTCAATGGGTTTAGACATGGAATTGCTGATTCAGCGCTTTCCACACTTGACTCAGGCTTGGTGACAAACAACACCATTATCGATTTTGCTCCAGGAGTCTTAACACAAATGTTTGACAACCGCTTAAAGGTAGAGGTCGGTGCTAAATTCTCTTTGGATATTTATTCAAAAACGCGGCCTTATTTGTACCCAAAGGTGGAAATTAAATATTCCATGTTCAACGACATTTTCATTCCTTACGTTGGTATAAATGGGGAGTTAAAGCAAAACTCTTTTAGAAGATTTTCGGAATTGAACCCTTTCATTCAAATTGTGCAAGATTCGCTAAGAAACGAAAACAACCTATTTAATTTCTATGGAGGGATAAAAGGAACACTAAGCAAGCGCATCAGTTTCAATGCGATGGCTAGTTTTGGACGACACATTGGAATGGGACTTTTTGTAAACGACTCAATAAAAATCAATACGTTTAAGATTGTTTACGATACGGTGAGCATTATGAAAGTAGAAGGGTCGTTATCGTATCAAATGGATGAAAAATTAAAAATTGACGGAATTGGTCGTTTCTACTCCTACCAAACCAATAACAATGCTTATGCTTGGAATTTGCCTCAACTTCAATTTGTGCTGAGAGGAAATTACAACCTCTTTAAAAAGTTTTATGTTCAACTCGACAGTGATTTAGAATTTGGGAGAAAAGCATTGGTTTACGACAGCACGTTGAGTGGTGTTTCTGTAGAAGATGGACAATATATTGTTGGTTTGAAACCTGTTCTTGATTTTAATTTACAAACAGAATACCGCTACAATTCTCGGGTGTCTGCGTTTTTACAATTCAACAACGTGGCGACTGTACGTTACAACAGGTATTTCAATTATCCGGTGCAAGGGTTTCAAGTTTTAGGCGGAATTACGGCGCGTTTTTAATTTCCTGATTTAAACAATTGCTTGAAAAAACGGTAAATCTGTTTTCTGAAAAGAAACATAAGAATCAAATACGGAATCACCATCAAGTATAAAATTCCTGTGTTGATGTTAGTTCCAAACGTATGTTCGTCTGCTTCAGAACCTTGCTCTGCCAACAATTTACACTGCGAGCATCCTTGTGCATATAGCTTTTGACCAACTATCATGAGCGCACAAAACAAAACTAAAACCCTATACTTCATCGTGTATTTTTACGTTACAAAATTAAAGAATATCGGCATGCAATACAAAATAACTAATTTCGCACTATGAGAATATTTCTCCTTTTAATGCTAAGCTTATACGTTGCGGCTTGTTCAACAAATGAAGAAGCGACAACTAAAGCACAAACACCCGTCGATCAATTAAGTTCTTCTGCGCTGGATAGTTTAATAAAACTATATCCTGATTCAATTGAATTATTCATTAAGCGCGCGAATGTTCGCTTAGCAAATGTCTTTGGTGCCAACGGTTACGATCCTTTTGTAGAGGATGCTGCTCGGGCCTTTAAGTTAGACAGTAACCGAGTAGATGTTCGTTTACTTTATGCCAAAGCCTTGTTGTATAGCCCGCACAAAATAGCCGCAGATAAAATAAATTCCAAACGAATCTTTCAATCAGTATTGTCTAAAGACTCCACCAATGTTGAAGCCCTTGTTGGAATGGCAAATCACTACGGGATTGACCAAAATGTTGAGGAAGCCTTCAAATTCATCAACAAAGCCTTGCGCATTAATCCAAAATACCGCGATGCTTATGTATTAAAAGGAAGTATTTACCGATTGTTAGAAAATTACACGATGATGCTTTCGTCCTATGAAACAGCCATTTCTCTCGATCCAAAATACTTGGAAGGCTATTTTTACAT
>CAZLVX010000140.1:0-5104 GCA_964562965.1 uncultured Lishizhenia sp. | reverse complement strand
GGGTTTAAGCGAAGTAAATTGTCATGGTATACCATTGACCCCGTATTTGTCCAAAATAATACCTTAACACCTCAACACATTGCTCAAGATGGACAAATGTTGGCGGATAGTAGGATGCGATTGTTATTGATAACGGAACTTTTCCCGAATAATCAACCTCAGCAAGGTCAGATGACAAATGTTGCAACCTTGGATTTGGCCTATTATCCGAAAGAGCGAGGAATGTATAATTACGATACGACCAACGTGGATACCTCAGGAAATTTTGTTGATCCTGAAGCACGTTGGGGAGGAATTTCACGTGCCCTGACCACTAACGACTTTGAAACGGCGAACATTGAGTTTATCCAATTTTGGATGTTAGATCCTTTTAATGTGGATGCTGAAAATGCAGATCCAAATTCTTTTCATAACGGTGGCGATTTGTATTTTAATCTTGGCAATATTTCAGAAGACGCACTTCCCGATTCCCGTAAAAGTTTTGAGAATGGCTTGCCTGCATTGACAACTCTCACTCAAGAAAACATTGATACAACACTTTGGTCAAGGGTTTCCTCGCAGCAAATTGTAGTGAATGCATTTGATAACGATCCACAAGCGCGAATTAACCAGGATGTTGGACTCGATGGTTGGAAAAATGAAGACGAACGATTGAATTACAGCAATTATGTGAATTGGGTAAACAATAATCCGAATTTAACTGTACAAGCGAAAGCTCGTATGATTTCAGATCCATCTTCTGATGATTACATTTATTACTTAGACGACAATTACGACAATCAATTGAAAAACATACTCGAGCGCTACAAGAAGTTTAACGGTATGGAAGGAAATTCTCCGACTACCCAAATGTCTGATACGGCGAATGCGAAGGGTTACCCTACTCAGGCAACGAATTTACCTGACAATGAGGATATCAATACGGATAACAACCTATCAGAATCAGAAAATTATTTTCAATACCACGTTCGCTTGCGTCCAAATGAAATGGTGGAGGGGAGAAATTACATTACGAATGTGCAAGAAATACCTGTTGGAAACAAAACGGAGAGATGGTACCAATTTAAAGTTCCAATCGCTGATTTTGAAAAGAAAGTTAATGGAATTCAAGACTTCAGGTCCATACGTTTTATGCGTATGTTCTTGAAAAATTTTGACGAGGAAGTAGTACTTAGATTTGCGCGTTTGGAATTAATCAGAGGGGAGTGGAGACGTTATAATTTAGATTTAACCCAACCAGGACTTAGTGTTCAAGTTGACCCTAACCTTACAACTTTCAATATCGGAGCTGTTAACGTAGAAGAGAATTCAGAAAGAGAACCAATCAAGTACATTGTTCCTCCAGGAATTGTTAGAGAAATTGACCCTTCTCAAGTTTTTCAACGACAAATGAACGAACAGTCTTTGGTCTTGGATATATGCAACTTACAAGATGGAGATGCGCGCGCGGCTTATCGAAATGTAAACTTTGATGTGCGTACTTACAAAAAGATGAAAATGTTCGTACATGCCGAGAATATTGCCGAGTTTCAAAACCAACTTAAAAGCGATGAATTGACGCTTTTTGTTCGTTTGGGAACAGATTTCGTGGAGAACTATTACGAATATGAACTTCCGCTGAAGATTACAGATCCTTTAAGTGCATCAACAGCAGAACAAATTTGGCCCGAGGATAACAATGTTGAAATTACCTTTTCAGATTTAATTAATTTGAAAAAAGACCGTAATTCTAAAATTGAAAACGGTACTCCTGGAGTATCTTATATTGTGGAATACGAAGCACTCGACCCTCAAAATCTTCAACGTAAAATTAAAGTTAAAGGTAGTCCCAACCTACAGGGATTAAAAACAATAATGGTGGGCGTTAGAAATCCATTACAAAATGACCCTGATAATATTTGGAAACCAGATAATGGTGAGGCAGAGTGTGTGAATGTCTGGATCAATGAGTTACGCTTGACTGATTTTGTGAGTGAAGGAGGATCTGCTGCGATTGGTCAGATGCAATTACAATTGGCTGATTTTGCCAACATTGCTGCATCTGGAAATTATTCTGGAATCAACTGGGGAAGTGTAGAGAGCCGTGTTCAAGAACGCCAACGAAACGAGCGCATTGGTTTAGATATGAATTCAACGGTGCAATTAGGTCAGTTTTTCGGAAAGAAAACTCGACTTTCGCTTCCATTCTTTTATGGATATTCATTAGGAATAATCAATCCGGAATTTGATCCATTTAATCCAGACGTTAAATTACGAGATTATGACCCTGCCACACGAAGAGAAAGAGCGAAATTGGGTCAAGATTTTACAGAGCGTAAGTCTTTTAACTTTACAAATGTTCGAAAGGAATTAAAGGCCGGAGCTAAACCTCATTTTTGGAGGGTTTCCAATTGGTCAGCTACTTATGCTTTTGCTGAAAACATGAAACGCGATTTTAATACGCGATACGACATTACAAAAACATGGAACGGCTCTCTTAATTACAATTACACATTTGCCGTAAAACCTTGGGAACCGTTTAAAAAATGGAAGCCTGTTCAAAAAAATAAAAATTTAGCCTTGGTGAAAGATTTCAACCTCTATTTTTTACCTAAAAATATGACCTTTACGAATGAGTACGCTCGCGTATACAACGAGCGCCAGATTCGAAACAATATCGTCCCGGATTACGAATTTGCACCTATTTATTTAAAGAAATATGATTGGGTTAGAACCTATAACGTAGGTTACGATTTATCGAAAAGTATCAAAGCCACGTTTTCTGCAGTGAATAAATCCATTTTCGAGGAAGGGAATCATGGAGTGGATAGAAAAACAGATCCTGATGGATACCGAGAATTTATGGACACCCTGCGTTCTCAAGTTAATACATTGGGAAAAACAATGGACTATACTCAAAATTACAGTTTGAGTTATAACATTCCATTCGATAAATTTCCTTTGACTAATTGGATTACGGCTAACGCAAAATATACTGGTTCTTTTAACTGGCAGAGAGCTCCATTCGGTCAATCAGAATTTGGCAATACCATTCAGAACAACAGAAACTTAAATTTTACGGCACAGGCGAATTTTGTTAACCTTTACAATAAAATACCATTATTCAAAAAGGTATTATCTGATGGTAAATCGGGTGGAAGAGCCAATTTGAATATTAAAGGATCCAACGGGGATGATAAAAATAAAGGTGGAAAAGACAAAGAAGGGGATAAGGTTGAGGAAGAATTTAAACCAGATAAACCACTGGATGAAATGACGCCGAAGGAAAGAAAACAATACGAGCGTAAAAAGAAGCGATGGGAGCGTAAAAAAGCACGTGAGAAAAAACGAAAAGAAAATGCAAAAAAGAAAGTGAATCCAATCGTCGGTACAGCAAGCCGTTTGGTTATGTCTGTGAGAAATATTTCCGGAACCTATGCACTCAATGATGGAACGCTTTTACCCGGCTTCAATCAGGAAACAAGAGTGTTGGGAATGAATAACTCGACAACAGGTCTTTCAGGATTTGTATTTGGAAAACAGGGTTATGATATGTTGGGTAGAAGAACAGGATATAACGTGGCTGAGCAAGCAACAGACAACAATTGGTTGGTTCAAAATTCAAATTTGAATAAACAATATACCATTACACACAGTGAAAATTTATCCTTGAAGGCTACACTTGAACCTTTAAAAGATTTTAATATCAATGTTAACATCTTACGAAATTATAGCATAAATGAAAGTGAATTTTACCGATGGAATAATACGTCTTCAGCTTTTGAAAGTCAAAACAATTTTAAAACGGCTCAATTAACGTATACAACTCTTACGATGCCATCTGCCTTTCAGAAATTGGACAGAGAATATTCGTCTCAAACTTTCCAAACGTTATTAAATAACCGCCAAACAGTCTCACAATTTATCGGTCAACAAAATGCGAATTCTGGTCAGTTGCCGAATCAATATTACGATGGTTATTCAGGATCCCAACAAGATGTGGTTATCGGAGCATTTCTATCCGCATATACCAATTCCTCCGTCAATAATAGAAGCATTAATCCGGTAAGAAATTTACCAATGCCGAATTGGACGATGAATTACAATGGTCTAACAAAATTTGAGTTTACAAAGAAGTTTTTAAAGAACTTTAAGTTAAATCATAGTTATGCCTCTACTATTGCCGTTAGTGGAATGCAAACAAACTTGAATGCTCAACTCGATGCCAATGGCAATGCGACATCGCGAGACATTAACAATAACTTCATTTCAGAACTGCAAGTTCAAAATGTTGTTGTCAATGAAAAGTTTGCTCCTTTGGTTGGATTTTTAGCAACCTGGAATATTTTTGGTAAAAGTTTAACCACCAATTTTGAATACAAAAAAGAACGTCAATCGACACTGTCCTTAAGTAACAATCAGATTACTGAAAACATGAGCACAACAATTGTTGCGGGGACAGTCTTAACCTTTCCAAAACTTCAATTACCTTTTGAAGGAGTTAAGAAAAGTGACTTAATTGTGAATGTCAACTTTAATTTTCAAGATAACATTGTTGTCGTTCGGAAGATTATTGAAAATTCCAATCAAGCCACCAGCGGTCAGCGAATCGTTAGCTTTAAGTTGGATGCGAATTACAAGTTGACTGATTTCATTTTGGCATCTTTTTATTACGAACAGCGAATTACTACCCCTAAAATTCAAACTAGTTATCCGACGGGTAACTTAAAAACGGGTATAACAATTCGCTACGATTTGAATGGTTTGAAATAATGGAAATTCGAACGGCAACTCCTAAAGATGTCTCCTATATTTTTGATTTAATCAAAGAATTGGCATTGTATGAAAAGGCTCCAGAGCAAGTAACGAATACATCAGAAAATTTACATTACGACTTATTCGAAGCGCCAATTTGTGAAGCTATTGTAGCGGAAGAAAACGAGGAAATACTCGGATTTGCTTTGTATTACACCTCTTATTCTACTTGGAAAGGCCGTTGTTTATACCTGGAAGATTTTTATGTTAAGGAAAAAAGCCGAAAACGTGGAATTGGAAAATTGTTATTTGACGAAGTTGTGCGAATAGCGAAAGCTAAAAAGGTAAAACGGATGGATTGGCAGGTATT
>CAZLVX010000139.1:0-5138 GCA_964562965.1 uncultured Lishizhenia sp. | reverse complement strand
TGTTCTCCTCTGAATTAGTTGAGGTGTTGCTTTGCGCGACCTCCTCTTTCTTTGCGGTGTTCTCCTCTGAATTAGTTGTTGTTGAATTATTGATTTGTACTACTTGTTGGTTACGGTCGATGCTATCAAGTAAGAGTATTGTTTCATTTAAACGATTTTCTAGGAGTTGAACTAACTCTATTACCTCCTCACTATTCGGATTTGCGGATTTTCGTAATTCAGAAATATAATCTTCTTCTAACTTCTTTTTTGCCTTATATTTTTCTTCAGGATTTTTAATCAGCTCCAATCGAATAAGTCCATCTTCATATTGTTTCTTGAGATCTGATATATTTGACTGTTCTATTCCGACTGGTTCTTTGACCTTATTATCAATAAGTTGCTGTAATATTTGTTCTTTACCTTTGTCATAAGAAGGTGTTGCTGTAATCAATCCAATTTGTTTAATCTTTAATGATTCGTCTGAAATATAACTTACCAAGTCCTGATTTTCGTTAAACGCATTCCTTTCAGACACTAATATATTTAGCTGGTAATCCGTTTCTTTTTTCAAATCTGAAGTAATTGCCAATTGTTTATTTATTTTGGCCAATTCCTCCTTTTTTTCTTCTAGTTTTTTCTTGGAAAGATTTTTAATCTCGCTTTCAATTTTTACTACTTGCTTCGATAAACTATCAATCTGTTTTGAGTAAGACATTATCTCCGATTCAACACTTGCTATTTTAGTTGAATTTTCCTCTTGCAAGTCCAAATTAATTTGTTTGGGTGAAATTACTTGCTTGGTTAGTGAATTTCGAATCTGAGATAATTTTGACTCAATAAATTTCTCTACCTCCTCGTGGGATTTAGTTTGTACAATCTCGTTGAGCTCTTCATTTAACAAGGTTACATCATCAAGGTTTGGTCGAATTTCATTTATTTGATTTTGTCGTTCTACAAGATTCATGAGAATGAGATTCTCCTTCAGCATTTCTTCAATTTCATTATTTTTTTGATTCAATTGACTGTTAAAGCGCTGTTCTTCAAGGGGGATTTCATTTTTCAATTGCGCAATTTCATTTTCTAAAATTTCAATACGTTCATTATTTTTTTGAATTGATTCGTTTGCTTGAATTCGAAAACGTTCATTGTTCTCCATGTCAATTTCCTTTTCTAGCAAGCTATCCACTAATATTTCAATAGCTCTTTGCTTATCATTCTCTCTAATATTAAGCATTGTAAAAACGTCTACTTTCGCTACTTGCTCAATATTCGACTGTAAACCAACACTTTTCTCATTAATAGATAATTTTGAAATTTCTTGAAGGCGCAAAGGTTCTAATGTGTCAAAATCATTTACGAACTGTACTCGTGTATTAACTTCTACTTTTTCAGTAGAGTTTTCCATGTAATAACGTATTGTCTGTTCAATTAATTCTTTATCAGAAATCAAAGGGATTTCTATTATTTTTTTAAATTGTTTTTCCTGACCGTAAAGAGAAAACTCAATTGTATATTCGTAAATTCCACGGACTGGGAAGTATAAGGAAATATTACCGGTTAAATCTGATATAAAAGGACCAAAAGTCTCATTACTTTCAATATTTCGAATATTAATTTTTATGGTGGCAGGTTTATTCTCTACCTCGTCAATCCAACGACCTTTTGAAGCGATCAGTTGATTATTTGCAGGTGCTAAAGAAACGGTAAAAACATCCACATTCATTAATTCCCCGTTTCTATTAGATGTAAAAAAGGCGCAGTTCAAACCATAATCTGGCACATATAAATAATCATCACTAGGTGTATTATACGGAAAACCAATATTTTCAATTTCGCCAACAGTATTTGATTTCCAGTCATAAGACACCCTAAAAATGTCATACCCTCCAAAGGAACTATGACCAGTAGATGCAAAATATAAAGTTTTGGTCGAATCATCGTAAAAAGGATAGTTTTCATCCTTAAGTGTATTGATAAGAGGAATTTTCCGAATTTCACCCCATTCTTCATTCACATTTTTTATCTGAATAAAAATATCCAAACCTGTTTCCTTTTTCTCGCTGTAAGAAGCGAAAATTCGGTATTTCATACCACGTTTGAAAATATATTTTGGGTTAAATCCTGCTGCCTTATTTTGCTTTTCGAAAACTTCTCCTTTATCTAAATTATAAAAGGTGTAAGGTTGAGAAAACTTATAAAATTTCTCATGATTACCTTTTTGAGTAAGTTCTTTTTCTTTAACAGTTAGGTTAGATTTTAATTTAATTTGTTCCTTTGCCGAAACACAGCGATCAATTTCTTCCCTGGCTTCCTTTTCAAGTTGAATATCTTTTTTGCAAAGTTCAAATTCACGAATTGCATTATCGAAATCGTATTCATGTTGAAATATTTTCCCTCGATATAAATGTGCTTTTACGGGGACGTTTGGTTTATTTAATATGAATTCAAAGTATTTTCTGGCCTTCAGTTTATTTTCAGTTTCAAAAAGACAAACTCCATACTTATAATTAAACTCAATATTTTTTTGATCTGCCGCTATCAATTTTAAATACCTTTCCTTGGCTTCGATATAATTTTGTTTTTGAAAAAACCCATCAGCCTCCTTTTTTAAGGCATTTAAATTTTGTCCATGAGCAAAATACATCCCATAAATGATCACGTATAATAAGAAATATATTTTGAGTTTCAACAAATGGCGATTTATATTAACTAATTAATATACAATAATTACGCCTTCTTTTTTAAAAGGTTCATTTTGTTCTCCTCGCCTCGTAATAGTCTACCGATATTTTTTCGATGTGCTGCAATTACAACGAAGGATAGAATAATTGTAAAAATGATCATAATTCGTTGATCTTCCTTTAATAAAAAAAAACTGATGAAAGGTAATGCCATTGCTGCCGTAATAGCACCTAATGAAACGAAACGGAACGAAATAAATATTAGCAAGAAAAGACAAAGACAAATTATTGCTCCGACTGGGTTTATCCCTAAAACAATTCCAAGTGAGGTTGCGACTCCTTTTCCTCCTCTAAACCCAGCATAAACGGGAAAAACATGACCTAATACAGCAGAAAATCCACCACATAGTTGTAAAATAAGTTCCTCGTCTTTGAACCCAAGGTAATAATCCTTAAAAACAAATGGCAAAGAAGCACAAATTGCACCTTTTAGAATATCAATCAAAAGTACGGTCCAACCTAAACTTTTCCCTAAAATTCTAAATGTATTTGTTGCCCCGGCATTTTTACTTCCATGGTCACGAACATCAATACCATGAAAATACTTACCCAACCAAACAGCAGTTGGAATAGAACCAATAAAATAAGCCAAAATAATAATTATAGAAAGTAACATTTCCTTTACCTATATTGAAATACACTTTTAAATTTTGCAACTAAATTCGTAGCTTCAGAACCTTCAGCCAACTCAAATTTAAAGTTTTTTGCCTTACGTTTCTTCGGTTTTATTCCTAAAATGGTTTTTTTCAAATCAGAATCGTTCGTCACAAAGCTCAACGTTGACTCATTTTTATTGTCCATTTGATGGTTTAGATAGAAGAATTTTTCTTCATTAACTTCCAAATTTATTCCAAAAAACTGAGTTTCTTCTGAACTATGACGTTGAGCAAAAAACGCTCGTGTATTCAATTCTCTTAAAACAGGTATTCCAGAAATACTTACTAATCCTACTGTTGCATTTTTATCACTAATGAATCCCCGTTCAGCTTTTCTTCCACCAGCGGCACTGCCCATTAAACTCTCGAGACGAACTCCGGAAAGAATTAATGTTTGACCCAATTTATCAGGCATCTTTTTTAATCTATCCTCATCAAAATCTTTAAACACTCTTTCATGCTCTTCTGCTATCCAATAAGCGAAATTATTTTTCAAACCATATTTTCCAGCTTTTAAATCTACTTCTTTTAAATTTTCATCTGCTTTAATTTTGTTCGCAATAATTTCCATTACGTCTTTTGGAACTTGCATATCAATCGCAACATTTAAATAGGATGAAGTCTTTTTATCTGAAGGATTGTATTCGAGCTTTCCATAGGCTTTTATGGATGTTTCACCGTAGTTAATCCCAAGGTTTATCGGACCAAATCCACTCAAAATACAAGTACCTAAATGAAGTGAATAAAACGTTGATAGCGTATCCAATTTCTGCAATCTACTTTTTGTTCCAATTTGAAATTCATTAGCAACCTCATTGAATTGAACAAAACCGCTTGCCGATAACAAATCAATATCTAAATCGCGTTCCTTTTTCGATAAAAACCCTTGGTAAACGCGCAAACTATCTAACTTCAAAGAATTTCGCCAAGCAAATCCAGATAAAACTGGTTCATTTTTAGTATTTACTTGATTTTGATTAACCGGAATTTGAATTTTCTTAGGATTTATAGTGTCCCTGAAACTAAACCATGATTTATCATAGGAACAGGCATGATTTATCCTCGTAGATCCAGACAAAAATAATCCCGGACTTGAAGCAAGTATAGAAATCTTTCCAAAATAGTCGAATTCTTTACTAAGTTTAAATTTCATGCTTTCTGAAATATCTCCCATTACCACTGTTTCTTTCTTATCCTTACTGTAGACAATAGATTGCATAGGAATAACAGTTTCTATGCTATCTCGATCAAAGTATGGATAATTACAATTCCCTTCGTATGCACTTCGCGCATTTATTGTCACGTTAGCTTCTGTAAATTTGTGGAATTTAGTAATATAATTGGCAACAATTATTGCATTCTTTAAAGGATCCATTTTGGCAGATTTACGAATGCGAACCTTCATTGAATCTGGGAAAATGCGTGCATCTCCGACTTGAACAAACTCAACTTTTCTACAATTTATTGTCTGTGTTTTTAAATCGTAGGTAGCACTAAGTGATTTGAATTGTAATGAATCTTGCTCAGGGGCCATGGAGAAAAAATTATTCGTAACTAAATCTGCATCACTCTCAAAATTGGTTTCTCCTGAACCATTTTTTTCAAAATCAATGGCTTCACCGTCCATTTGCCAAATAAATTTATCCATTTGGCAGTAATAGTTGTTTGCCGGGAATTTAATTCTTTTACTTGCACTTGAATTAAATTCACCCATTCTCTCTCGGAAAGACACATGGCCTTTTACTCCATCAGATTGAAT
>CAZLVX010000138.1:0-5222 GCA_964562965.1 uncultured Lishizhenia sp. | reverse complement strand
AGTGCGGACACATCTTTTTGTGCTAATAAATTTGCGGCAAGAATAAGACAAAAAGCCACAATTGGAACCACCACAATTAGAAGTGCTTTTGTTGATTTTTGTAAGTCAAATGCGTTAACCGCACCTGCCCAACGACCTATCATTAAGCTTCCCCAATACATAGAAATATAGGGTGCAATCGCTGAGGCTTCTAACCCACCGAAATCTTTTTGTTTCAAAAGCTCTCCTAGATTTGACCCGATTGCAACCTCTACACCGACATAGATAAAAATTGCCAACATCCCCAGAACCAACTGCGGATAACGCATGGCTCCCCAACCTTCAGGGTTTTTCATTGCTGATCTATTCGCAAACAAAAGCATGCCCACCACTGAAATTAATGCCCCTGATAACCACAACATTCGTTCTTGTTCCAAGGGTTTTTTCATTTCTTTTACCTTTTCTGAAATGGTAGTATAGGTCAACGACTCTCCCTGATCCTTTTTTATTTCGGATAAAGCCGTCTCATATTTTGCTACTGCTTTTGCTTTAGACGAATTATAGCTACTAAATACAGGAGTAAACATAACAATTAGAAGTCCCGTCATTATCAATAAACTTCTCAAGGCTTTATTCGCAGCCTCAACTGGTTCAGCGTGAACACCAGATGGAACAGACTTGGATAACCCAAATATGGCCGCCGCCAAAACAAATAAAATCCCCACCACCATGTACAAGACAATTACTTTAATAAGATCTAATTCTGCAATCATGTCGTCTGTAACTGCAGCTGATGAGCCAAAGAGCGCAAAAGCAACGATTAGTGGGCCAATCATTGTACCGAAAGAGTTTATACCTCCAGTGAAATTCACACGCGTAGCACCTGTAGCAGGATTTCCCAAAGAAATCGCAAATGGATTAGCCGCAGTTTGTTGAAGTGAGAATCCCAATGCCACTAGGAAAAAACCAATCAACATACCCGAAAACGTATTGCCATATACAGCCACTATCATGGCTGCCGCTCCAAAAGCAGAAAATAGTAGGCCATATACTATACTTTTCTTATATCCCCAATTACCTACCAAGTCCCGACCACCAATTGAGCCGGTAATGAATAGTATAAGAGCACCAATATAATAAGCACCATAAAAAGCGTAATCAACTAATTGACTTTGAAATTGATCTAAATGAAAATAATTCTTACAAAATGGAATGAAAATGCTATTGCCGGCGGCAATAAATCCCCAAAAGAAAAATACTATTGTGAGTACTCCTAAAGCGCTAAAATTCGTTTTTTGATTGTTCATGAAATTAAATTATAGTCCAAATTACTATAATTCTAACTTCATCCTATTTTTTGGGCTAATTTTTTATCCACTTCTTTTACTGAAAGAAGTGTTTTCACCTTTCTCACTATTGCCTTCGCATCAAAGCCACAATCCTCCCACAACTCTTCTTGTGTGCCGTGGTGAATATACTCATCTGGGATTCCAAGACGCACAACTTGTACCTGATAACCTTGATCAACCATGAATTCTATAACAGCTGAACCAAATCCACCCATTAAACACCCGTCTTCTACAGTGATTACGTGTTTAAATTTCGAGAAAACTTCGTGTAACATCACTTCGTCAATTGGTTTCACAAATCTCATATCATAATGTGCCACTGACACATCGTATGCTGATAATTCTTTAATAGCTTCCTGAGCAAAATTTCCCGGATGTCCGATTGTTAAAATGGCAATATCTTCTCCGTTAGAAACCTTTCTTCCTGTTCCAACTTTAATTTCTTTAAGTGGCGTTTTCCAATCGGTCATCACACCATTACCGCGTGGATATCGAATCGAGAAGGGACCCTTATCAGGTAATTGAGCTGTATACATTAAATTTCGAAGTTCCTCTTCATTCATTGGGGCTGAAACCACCATGTTTGGAATACATCTCATGTATGCTAAATCATACGCGCCGTGGTGTGTTGCCCCATCCGCTCCTACCAATCCTCCTCGATCCAAACAAAAAACGACGTTCAAATTTTGTAACGCAACGTCATGCAAAACTTGATCAAATGCTCGTTGCATGAAGGATGAATAAATATTACAAAACGGCACCAATCCCTGTGTGGCCAAACCAGCGCTGAATGTTACGGCATGCTGCTCTGCTATACCTACATCAAAACTTCTATCAGGCATTGCTTGCATCATGATGTTCAATGAGCAACCCGATGGCATTGCCGGTGTAACTCCCATAATTTTTGGGTTTTCTTCGGCAAGCTCTACAATGGTATGCCCAAAAACATCTTGATATTTAGGGGGTTGCGGTGATTTAGGAATAATTTTAACTATTTCTCCTGTCTCTTTATTGAAAACTCCTGGCGCGTGCCATTTTGTTGGATTTCCTTCCTCAGAAAACTTATAACCAGCGCCTTTTCTCGTAATACAATGCAAAATTTTAGGGCCTGGTATATCTTTTAAATCGCTTAATATTTTGGCTAAACCAACCGCATCGTGACCATCTACTGGACCAAAATACCTAAAGTTTAAAGATTCAAATAAATTACTTTGTTTTAATAAACTTCCTTTTAAGGCGTGTGAAACTTTCGAAGCGATGGTTTGTGCATCAGGGCCAAATTTTGATATTTTACCAAGTAGCTTCCAAACTTCATCCTTCACTTTATTGTACGTATGCGATGTTGTTATGTCCGTTAGGTATTCTTTTAGTGCTCCAACATTGGGGTCAATTGACATACAATTGTCATTCAGCACTACAAGTAAGTTTGCGTCTTTTTCAAATCCTGCATGATTCATGCCTTCAAAGGCAAGACCTGCAGTCATAGCTCCATCACCAATAACGGCAATGTGTTGTTTCTTTTTGTCGCCTAGGTATCTATTCGCTACTGCCATTCCTAATGCCGCGGAAATTGATGTAGACGAATGGCCCACACCAAACGTATCGAACTCGCTTTCTGAACGCTTTGGAAAACCAGAAATTCCTCCTTTAATACGATTCGTATGAAAACGATCCTTTCTTCCGGTTAAGATTTTGTGGCCGTATGCTTGATGACCAACATCCCACACCAATTGGTCTTCAGGTGTATTGAACACATAATGCAAGGCTACAGTGAGTTCAACCACACCTAAACTTGCCCCAAAGTGGCTGTTCCCGATTTCAGAGATTACATCAATAATGTATTGTCTTAATTCATCTGAAATTTGTGGTAAATCCTCAAAATCAAACTTTTCCCTAAGGTCTTTAGGAAGATTAATTTGTGAGAGTAAAGGACCGGCTTGATAGGATTTGTTCATCGTTAAGGACAAATTTACATGATAATAGTACGTAAAACAATTAATGGTTGAATTAGTTCGTTTTTTTATTTTGAGTTTCGACTACCGAATTGAAATGACTTCTTTTCAAAATTATATATCATAGCACCATAAGCCAATAATAATATATTGTGAACAAACAGTCTGGTGTAAGTTTCTTCGATTTTTAACGTGTAGGTTAATCCAAAAATTCCAAGTGCCACAAGCAAATACAAGGCAAATTTTCTCAGGTTATATGGAATTGGATAATGCTTCTGACCAAGGTAATAACTCAATACCATTTGAAAAGCGTAAACTATCAATGTTGCCCAGGCACTTGCCATGAACCCGTATTTTGGAATAAATAACCAGTTTATTGAAACGGTTATTATTGCCCCAACTATCGCTATATACGCTCCAAATTTTGTTTTCCCGCTTAGTTTATACCATATACTCTGGTTATAATAAATCCCCAAAAACACATTCGCTAATAGTAATATAGGAACAACCTTCAATCCAACCCAATAGGCCTCGTTTCTAATAAAATATTTGAAAACGTCAATATTCAATGAAACGAGCAAGAATACAAAACAAACTGTAGCCACAAATAAATTCATCACCCGGACATACACTTTATTTCTATCTTCATTTTTGTACTGATTAAAAAAGAAGGGTTCTGCCGCATAACGATAGGCCTGAAGCAATATGGTTACTAACATTGCTAGCTTATAGCATGCGCTGTAAATTCCTACTTGGGCTTCAGCATACCTCAGGGAAGAGGGATCGCTAGGATTAAATAAAAGTTGTTTCAATAAAATCCTGTCCAAGGTCTCGTTTATAATTCCTGCAAAGCCAGCAATCACCAAAGGAAATGCATAAATCAACATTTTTTTTGTGGTTTCTTTATCTAATCCTAAACGCAACAACCCAAAACTGTCAGCTAATAGTATAGGTTTTACCAAGGAAGCAAGTAGGTTTGCTATCAAAATAAACAAAACACCTTCCTCTGGTCTAGATTTGTTAAATAAAAAGACCATGAATAAAACATTTAGACCAATATTCACAGCAATAGAGAGCAACTGAATCGTCGCAAAACGCCTTGCCTTTTCTTCTGCTCGCAACTCCGCTAATGGCAGCGCCGAAACAGCATCAATACATACAATAGCGCCCATTAGCACAATGTATTCGTTGTGCCCTTGAAAGAGCATTACATTGGCAATTTCATTGTTGAACTGTAACAATAAAAGATAGAAAAAAGCATTTACAAGAAGAACTACCCAAAGGGCATTGGACATGATTTTTTTTCGGTCTGCTGCCTCTTGAATAAAGCGAAAAAATGCTGTTTCCATTCCGAAGGTCAAGAAAACTACCAAAAACGCAACCCATGCATACAATTCTGAAACGACTCCGTAATCCGCCGGGTCGGCAAAAACAGCCGTGTAAAGTGGCACCAATAAATAATTCAATAGTCTCCCCACGATGGATGACAATCCATAAATGGCGGTTTGACCAAGAAGTCTCTTTATCGGATTAGACATTTATGACCGGAAATTTGCTTTTCTTTTTTCGATAAATGCTTGAGTGCCTTCTTTAAATTCCGATGTGCCAAAACACTTACCAAACTCTTCGATTTCAGAATGAAACCCATTTTGGTCGTGAGAGAATCCTGCGTTAACAGCTCTTATTGCGGCCTTAATAGCATTTGGAGAATGTTGAATAATTTTAGACGCAATCGCCTCGCAAGTAGAAAGTAAATCTACTTGTTCCACAACATGATTAACTAGTCCCCAATTTAGGGCTTCGTCTGCCGTAATCATTCCTGCCGTAAAAATCATTTCGTTCGCCTTTCCTTTTCCAACAAGCTGCGGAAGACGCTGTGTCCCACCGTATCCTGGAATTACCCCCAAAGACACTTCGGGAAGGCCCATTTTGGCATTTTTAG
>CAZLVX010000137.1:0-5226 GCA_964562965.1 uncultured Lishizhenia sp. | reverse complement strand
AATTCTCCCCAATGTGCATCCGTAAAGAGTTGAGTTAATGCTTTTGATGCCATTGGTCCGCGCCAAACCACTGCGTTATCTTGATCGGTAAAAAATCCTATGGATAACAAATGAATTCCGTTGGCATCGACAGGTTTTATTAGTTGTTCTCCGTTTACTTCAGTCATCGTCGGTCTTTCCCCTACCACATCAAACATTGTTGGCATTGATGGTCCGTAGATGTCTGCATCGACAATTCCAACAGAATAACCCATCTTCTTCAATCCTCCGGCTATATTCGCTGTAATAGTTGACTTACCTACTCCTCCTTTTCCCGATGCCACGGCGATGATGTTTTTAACATCGGGTAAAATTTTGCGTCTAGCTCCTTTTTGCTCAGCACTCATTCCGGAAACATTACAATCAACTGAAGTGTTATCACCAAATTTTCTTTTCAAATTAAAAACAATAGCTTCTTGCATCCTCTTTCGCGCGTGTAATGCTGGGTTCGATACCACCACCGAAAGTTGTATACTACTGTCCTTAATGGTTAATTGTTCGACGAGATTTGCACTTACAAGATCTTTTTTAAGATCGGGATCAGTAATTTTTCCTAATACCTCTAATACATCCTCACGTTTTATATTTAAACTCATTTGATTGATTCTATTGATTTCTGCATAAACAAAATTTCTGATTTAGTGTTTCCTTCATCCCTATTTCTAAATTGATACGATCTACCATCAATCTGTTTCACTGCAAAAATATGGAAGGTCTCTTGCTCATCTTTCTGATATTGTTTTGCCAAAGATCGTCCGTAAACCAGCAAACTATCTGAATTAACGAGTGGTGAAATAACAAATGTATTCGACTTAAATAAATTTGTTTTGAAATCATTAAAAATATCGGTCAATTCCCCCAAGTCTTCAATGTGAATGATAAAATTTCTTCCAGATTGTAACTGCCAAAGATGACTTCCTTCATCATGCAACATCTCAGGTTTGAAAGTCGTGCCAATTCCTGCTGTTTCATCAGGCAATAATATTGTCGCATTAATATCGAACTTTTTTAAATCAAAAGGTTTAAATTGATAATAATCAAATTGACCTTCTGCTTGCGTGTCTTCATTTACTGAACTACTTGAATTATTAGTTACAGAAAAATAAAGAAGTCCCAGCGTTAAGGCTAGTAAAACAAGGACAAATACAATCATATTAATTGAACGCATGAAGCAAAGATAAGGTTTGTAAAACAATTAATTTTGAAGAAATTTGCGCTATGAACAAAACAATAGCTATTACTGGAATCCTTTTTATTCTTTGTGGAATAATTTTAGGTGCTTTTGGAGCACATGCTTTAAAAGAGCTGGTATCAACTTCTAAATTAGCATCCTTTGAAACAGGAGTTCGGTATCAACTTTTACAAGGGATGGGACTATTAATAATTGGTTTGCAATCATCTTTATCCTTTTCATTGAAAATATTTTACAGGTTAATGTTAGTTGGAACCTTACTTTTTTCATTTTCAATATACCTGTTGACATTCAGTGAAGTAAGCAATATTCCTACAAAATTAATCGGTCCAATTACTCCAATTGGTGGTATACTCATGATCTGCGCCTGGTTTCATTTAGGTATCAAAATGTTTAGATCAACTAAGTAATACTACGTAGACAAAATGCCAATACTACGTATTTGCATATATGGTTGAATTCGTATTTTATATTCAAAAGTTGCGGTTAGTATTAAAGAGCTAGTTCTCTTAAGATAAATTTGATCAAAACATAGGTCATGACGGCTCGATTACTAATTACTATTTTATTTTTCAATTTAACTCTTAGCTTTGGACACAATGGAACAAGTAATGGTTTAACACCGAAAGACCGTGAAGAGAAAGTTTCAATTTCTGAAATTTCAAATGGAAGCCTGAGTATATCATGGGCAGACTCATCCATAATATCAATTGAAATTATTACCGACAATGGTTTATTTATGCCTGAAATACCTCTTGATGGCGCGCAATCACTTTATCTTTCCTATTTAACAGACGGAATTTACACAATAAAATTTAAAACAACAGATGAAACCATTTTCCATAAATCAATTGAAGTGCAAAGGTGATTGATTGATATGCACTTTACGAAGGAGGTCCATCGGGCCTCTTTTTTTTTGAACTTTTTTATGATTCATGTTTTTTAATGGAAAATGTTTATTACATTTGATTACTTATTAGTCATTATTAAGTTTATTATTTAATCATTATGAAAAAATTAGCAATCGGTTCTCCACTTCCAAATTTAATAGGCAAGAATCAACATGGCGAGGATATTAACTTGTCCTCCTTCATTGGCAAAAAGACAGTTGTATATTTCTATCCCAAAGACGATACTCCTGGCTGCACTGCTCAGGCTTGTAGTTTAAGGGATGGTATGGAAGAACTTAAAGAATATGGTATAGAGGTAATTGGTGTTAGCGCTGACTCCATTCAAGCGCATTTAAAATTTGTCACTAAGTATAATCTTCCTTACACACTTATTTCTGACGAATCCAAAGAAATAATTAGTGCATTCGGCGTTTGGGGTACTAAAAAATTTATGGGGAAAGTATACGATGGAATTCACCGAACAACTTTTTTATTTGATGAAATCGGTGCGCTAATTCATACCATTGATAAACCAGATACTAAAAATCATGCACAAGAAATCATGAAAAAATATCAAATAAAATAGAACGTAAATTGTTTACGACCAATAGAAAATAACTTTGTATAAATTAATTAATCCGAGCAAAGCTCACAACAACAAACGATATGGCAAATAAAGAATTAAATGTAGAGAAATTAAAAGCGCTTCAACTAACAATGGAAAAGTTAGACAAAACTTTTGGAAAAGGATCAGTAATGAAATTAGGAGATTCCCCTGTTGAAAAAGTTGAAGTAATACCGACAGGATCTATCACACTTGATTTAGCATTAGGCGTAAACGGTTATCCGAAAGGTCGCGTCATTGAAATTTATGGCCCAGAATCCTCTGGAAAAACGACACTTGCTATTCACGCAATTGCTGAAGTTCAAAAACAAGGAGGAATTGCTGCTTTTATTGACGCTGAACATGCCTTTGATCAATTCTATGCAAAAAAATTAGGTGTTGATGTCGATAATTTACTAATTTCTCAACCTGATAATGGAGAGCAAGCATTAGAAATCGCTGATAATCTTATTCGCTCTGGCGCAATTGACTTAATCATTATCGATTCCGTAGCAGCCTTAACACCTAAAGCAGAGATTGAAGGTGAAATGGGTGATTCTCAAATGGGTCTGCAAGCAAGACTTATGTCTAAGGCGTTAAGAAAATTAACTGGTTCCATTAACAAAGCAGGATGCTGCTGTATTTTCATAAATCAATTACGTGATAAAATTGGTGTTATGTTTGGAAATCCAGAAACCACAACAGGAGGTAATGCACTTAAATTTTATTCATCTATAAGAATAGATATTCGAAAAGCAGCGCAGATTAAAGATGGTGAAGAGGTAATGGGAAATCGCGTGAAAGTTAAAATAGTTAAAAACAAAGTTGCACCTCCCTTCAGAAAAGCAGAATTCGATGTTATGTATGGCGAGGGAATATCCAAAATAGGAGAAATTATTGACCTTGGTGTGGAATTAAATATTTTGAAAAAAAGCGGTTCTTGGTTTTCATACGGAGAGACAAGACTTGGACAAGGTAGAGATGCAATAAAATCTATACTTCTTGACAACCCAGAACTTTCGGAAGAATTAGAAGCTAAAATTAAAGATGCTCTTGGATCACCTGAAGCACAAGCTCAAGTACTTCAAGACTAAATGCAAATCGTTGGTAAAAAAAACGGTTACCATTTAAGTAGCCGTTTTTTTTTATTTTTATATTTGATAAAAAATTTAAAATGAAAAATTTATTTATTCTAACTATTGCCCTATTTTCTATTGTGAATCTGAGTTCATGTAAGAAAAAAGGATGTACAGACAACACAGCAACGAATTTCAACAGTAAAGCCAAAAAAGATGATGGAAGTTGTTTATACGTTCCAACCATTTCCATTATCGGAGCTAATGATACAACTATTTCTGTAGGGACAACCTATAACGATCCTGGAGCTACCGCTGCGAATAAAGACGGAAGTTCCGTAACCGTAACGACGACCGGTCAAGTTAATAGCGCTACTGTTGGAGATTACGAATTAACTTATTCTGCATCTAACCAAAATGGAACCGCAACAGCAAAAAGAACAGTTCATGTAGTTATCGGGCAAGACAATTGGACAGTTACATGGGATGTAACTAGTAACTGCGGAACTTCTTTTCCATTGGCTGCTGCACCCTCAGTAACTGCAGGATCTACAGTAAACTCTCTAGTTATTGATAACATGTTTAATTTAGTTGGAGGTACGGCAAATGCCACTATCAATGGTGCAACAATTACAATTCCTCAACAAACAATTAATATTACTGTTGGAGACGTTATCTTCTCAGGAATCGGAACGATGAATAATCAAGGAAATATTTTAACTATTACATATACGTACGAAAATACTACACCACTAATAGGAGGTTCCGGAACTTGTGTTGCGACATACGTTAAACAATAAGAACTTTCATCATAATTTTAAGAATGGGTTTTCATATTGAAAACCCATTTTTTTTCATCTTTAATTAAAATGTCGCCTATGTTACAAAATTCAAAAAATTGGATTTTATCTTTGTATCATGTCCAAATTCAAAGAAATAATCAATACAACAAAACCAACACTCGTTGATTTCTACGCAACTTGGTGTGGGCCATGCAAAATGGTTCATCCCATTTTAGATGATTTAAAAAAACAGTTGGGAGATAAAATCACAATTTTAAAAATTGACGTTGACAAAAATCCCAGTGTCTCAAATCAATTTAAAATTAGAAGTGTGCCAACACTTATGCTCTTTAAAGGAGGTAAAACCATTTGGAGAGAAAGTGGTGTTATTCCTTTAAACACACTATTAAATAAAATCCAACCATATCTTTAATGGTTTCGTAACCTTGTTTTTTAATTCTCGTATTTGCATAGGTTGGCGGAAAAAACACTTTTTCCTACGCCACCTTTTCCGCCCATAACAGCAATTAAATGACAATTTGGATGAATAGCCAAAATTTACTCCTCAAAAAAAGCACACAAATACACTTATCTCTTCGGCTTTTTAGGGATCAAAAATTATACGGCCAACGTCTAGTCTCTT
>CAZLVX010000136.1:0-5242 GCA_964562965.1 uncultured Lishizhenia sp. | reverse complement strand
ACTACACGAGTGTATGAAACCATCGATTTATCAAAGTGACAAAAGAATATAGTTTTATCGCAGACATCCATCAAATGATCGCGTTCATCGCCAACCATACGTTGAATAAAGTTGAAATTACGGTTGTCGTTCATCACAACGATGTCTGCAACTAATTCTTTTGAAACACGTGCAATACCGGAGGATAAGTTATAATCGATTGTCGCTATGGTATTTAATTTCGATTCGTGCCCGGAAAAGTGTTTTACAATGTCCTCTAGAGATTTACGCGATTTTCGAATCATCATCTCCGCCTTTTCGTTGTTGGGGTATACGCTCACTACAGAAATTGGATTAATCACCTTTGGATCGGAAATAATTAGTGAGAAGTCAATTAGGCTTTCATTACCTTTTAATTCATTCATCGAAACCATGATGTGCTGATTTCTCAATTTCGTCTCATTCAACTCTCCTTCACCAGATTCATTCAATTCGATCAATAACTTTTTACCGGCACTTTCAGTTACAAAAGAGGCTGTCATACAAGTAAATAAGATTAACAAGACTGTGCCGTTCACAATGTTAATATCAAGGATTCCATTTCCTTCGTTATAGCCTACCATTATTATGGCGAGTGTAGCTGCTGCATGGCTTGTACTCAATCCAAAAATTACCTGTCTTTCTGTACTTGACATTTTGAATATTAGCTGGGTTACAAATGCGGCGAGCCACTTACTGAAAATCGCAAACGTTGTCAGAACCCCAGCAATAACGAGTGGCCATGTTCCTTGTAAAAATGCTCTGTAGTCTACCACCATCCCTACGTAAATTAGAAAGAATGGAATAAAAAGTGAATTTCCAATGAAATCTATTCGATTCATTAGAATGGAATTATGCGGAATGAGTCTGTTCAACACCAATCCAGCCACGAAGGCACCAATGATGTGTTCAACACCGGCCACTTCTGCAAGGAAAGCAGCAAAGAATACCACGGAAAGCACGAAAATATATTGAGACGATTTCTCACTATCTAATTTGCTAAAAAACCAGCGTGCAACTTTTGGTATTCCATAAAACATAATTATGGAGAAGATTGTCAAGGAAGTAATCAACCTTAACCAAAAAGCTCCATCTAGGTTTCCTTGGGTAGAACTCGAAATAATGGCCAAAATAATCAATACGGCCGTATCTGTTAATATGGTTCCACCTACTGTAATCGCAACAGAACTGTGTTTTGATAAACCATATTTACTAATGATAGGATAAGCTACCAACGTGTGGGTTGAGAACATACTGGCAACAAGTAAACTTGCAGTTGCATCTAAATTCAACGCATAATAGCAAATTGGATAACCTAAAATCAAAGGTAAAATAAACGTTAGGAGACCAAAGGTTAAGCTTTTGTTCAGGTATTTTTTAAATTGATTCAAGTCAAGCTCAAGGCCAGCCATGAACATAATATACAACAAACCAATCGTTGAGAAAAGCTTGATAGAACCTTCAGATTGCAATGCGTTGTATCCGATCAATCCAAGGGCATGAGGTCCAATAATTAATCCTGAAATAATGAGTCCAATAATTCCGGGGATTCGCAATCGACGAAGTACTATTGGGGAAAGTAAAATGATAAATAACAATAAGGAAAACACCAACACCGGATTGGTTAATGGAAGACCGAATTCAGAGATGAGGTGTTTTACAAAATGATCCATTAGGCAATAGTACTGAATTTCAGGCCTTTTTGTTTCAATTCAACGATAATTTTTTCCAGTACACCTTCAAGGTTAAATTTTGCTTTTTCGCTGTCGTGAAAAACCAATATATCCCCACCTTTAATGCGTTTTGCTTGTTTTAAAATCTCTTCCTGCGGACAATTTTGATCGAAATCGTAACTAATCCATGACCAAAATACCACTTTGAAACCAAGTGTTTTCAGTTTTTTAAATTGACGAAAGGTAAGTGAACCATATGGAGGTCTAAAGAGCGATGAATGAATGTGCTTTTTTGCCTGAATTACGGATTCAATGTAATGTGAAGTTGTGGTATGCCAACCTCTTTCATGAAACATGGTATGATTACCAACCGCGTGACCTGCATCACGAATGCGCTGAAATAATTCTGAATTTAATTCCACGTTTTTTCCAACACAAAAAAAAGTAGCTTGAATTTCATGTTTTTCCAAAAGTTCCAACACCCAAGGTGTGACTACTGGGTGTGGGCCATCGTCGAAAGTTAGGTATACTTCAGATTTTCTTCCTTGCCAAACTCCCTCTCGGTAGTTCCAACGAAGAAATTTAGGAACCCTGAAGAAGCGCATTTATTTTCCTAATTTCAGATTTTGCTTTTCTTCTACCCAATAATGATTACGCATCAGTTGTAAACGTCGCTCAAAGGCACTACCTTCTTCCGATCCAGAAAGCGCATCAAGGATAGATTTAGTGATATTTTTGTACACATATTCTATTTTGCTCTCTGCTTCTTTTGCTAGTTTAGTGTGGCCAGCATTCTGAGCCGTTGATTGGATTTTAAAACACGCATCTAGTGCTGCATGAAGATCTTCTGCATTTTCAGGATTCGCCGCTAAGCTAGGGTCACTATTTTGGAAGAATCCAAAAATAGTTTCATAACTACCGAGAATCTTAGTTGCCAGGGCGGAAGCTTTATCAAATTTCTTTATCAACGTATATAACTGAACATATTCGTGTAAATGACCACTAGCATAAGCTTGTACTTTGCGCTCTGTATCGTAGTGGCTGTGCTCACTGTTCAAACTCAAAGATCCGAGTGGGTCAATTGCTCCAACTTCACCAAAGTCTAAAACAGTTTCAAATGGTAAAATTTCCATTGCCATGTCGAGCAATTTTTCTGTCTTGGCAAAATTATCAGCAACTTGTTTTCTCCAAGCTTGTTTTTGTGCCTCAGTTGCAGGTTTAATAGTTGCAGAAACTTTAGTAACAGCGTTTAGTGAATCCTCAGCTCTTTTTCCTCTGAAATAGAATTCTTCCGCTAATTGTAAGAAGCACTGTCTGTATTGTGTGGTATGTCTTCGCGCATAGTAATCTGTTAAAACATCAGGGTTTTTCAAATCTCCATATGAATAAACTTCTGTCATGTTTTTATACATTTTATCGGCGTCAATTAGGGATGGCATTCGGGTATATTTATTGAATTCACCACGAATAGGGCTAAGTTCAAAGGCAACACCAACTTGTTTTATATAACCAGATTGTAATAGGGCAATTGATAAATTAGATCCTCTGTTACTAGAAAAATATATTCCTCTTTTCCAGTCGTTATTTGCCAATACATCCAACATCATGATTTCACTCTTTGTTAAGTAGCGATCTCTGTCGTAGGCAAAGTTTATGCGATCTGGGCAAGCAGCCAATTGATTAGCATTAATTGTACCGGTTGCCAACGCATTTTGTTTATTGACTTTTAACGAGAATTTTTTAGACGGAAAAAATGCAAGCGCCTTGGAGCCATTTTCAAGAGCATTAGCATCATTTCTAACAAATTCCATTGCTTCTGATAAATCAACGGAAGACCAATCACGTAATTTTTCAGGAGGGGTAGCGTAGCCATATTGATCCACGAATTCCATATATTCTGGATACTCGAAATCTTGAACAAGCAAGCCTAATTGTTGCATAATTTGACCATTCATGTTCGATTTATCAACGGATGCCTCCAAGTAGTTGTATCCTTTGAATTTGTTTATGATGGTTTGTTTGATATTCGAAGTATCTGTCGACATGAGCATACCTTTTGCCTTGTTTACATCTTCATCTGCGCTATTTATTTGCGCTAAGAATTGAGCAGCAGAGGCATCGAAATAACGCACAGCCATTTTTGCTTTATCTAAATTGTTTTTCAATCGTAAATCTAAAACAGAATTGATAAGTTTATCGTTATTCGAATTCACTAATTCTTGCATGCTTAGAAAGTAAATTTGATCTGTATTTCCTGCCAACATGAGAATTTGATCTTCTCGAAACTTAATCGGTAACGGATCTGATTCGTACGCTTTCATTTTCATTTGATTCGTGTACCAATCTGTCCCCATTAAGGATAAATTACATACGCGAACGTCCGTTCTCTTTCCCTCTACTTCTTGCATATACCAGAGCGGGAAGGTATCATTGTCACCATTAGTAAAGATTATGGAGTTTTTAGAGCATGACTCTAGGTAATTCGAAGCTAAATCTCGAGCTGATGTTTTTCCACTTCGGTCATGGTCGTCCCATCCTTGAGTCGCCATTAAAACAGGAGCAATTACACCTAATACTCCTGACAATCCAGCAGAAACGATACCATTTGACACCCATTTTTTACTGGTTAGAATATCATATATGGCATAAACGCCAATACCAATCCACATAGCGAAAAAATAGAATGAACCTGCATAGGCATAATCTCGTTCTCTCGGTTCAAACGGCTTTTGATTAAGATATACGACAATGGCAAGTCCGGTAAACAAAAAAGCTAACAAGAGAACGAAAGCATCCTTGGGAGATTTATAGAAGTGAAAGAACAATCCTACCAGTGCTAGAATTAGTGGAATGAAATAGAACTTGTTATTTGATGGATTTTCTTTTGTGTAATAAGGTGCTTCATCTTGGTTTCCTAAACGTGCATTATCAATAAACCCTATTCCAGAAATCCAATTACCACGCATTTGGTCCCCGTGTCCTTGAATGTCGTTTTGTCTTCCAGCAAAATTCCACATGAAATAGCGGGTATACATCCAATTGATTTGATAACGGAAGAAATAGCGAAGGTTTTCTCCGAAGGATGGAAGTCTATTGCCGTCTTTTCCGGTAGCTGATGAACTTCCTTTGGTTGCGTCGTATCCTGACCAGTTTTTATAACCGCGAATATGCCTTTCTTCATCAGAATACATTCGAGGGAATATTGTGGTCTGATCTGACGGATAAGTGGCTTTCATAGGTTGGTAGACCACTTTATTTTCACCTACTAAAGTGCGATTTGATGCGAAGTACTTTTCCTCAACCAACCCACTTACCTCTTCTGCATATTTATTAGCTTCATCCTCTTTTGTGAATGCTTTAATTTCTTCGTTATCTTTTATCACTACGAATCTGCGCAAGTAACTGGGTGAAGCATTGTCCCATTCGTTTTGATCATTTTCTTGTGAGTTCCAATAGGGGCCAGAAAATAAAGGTGTATATCCGTATTGCTCGCGCTTTAAATAGGAGTGCAAGGTCACTAAGTTTTCAGGGTCGTTTTCATCAAGCGGTGT
>CAZLVX010000135.1:0-5373 GCA_964562965.1 uncultured Lishizhenia sp. | reverse complement strand
TCGGCATTAATCCAACTTAAAGGAAGTTTTTCTGAACCAACTATTAGTGATGAAGAAATTTTAATCAGTGCACTTATTAAAAAATATAAACCCTAATGAAGCGCGTGCTATTTGATACAGATGTGTTATTGGATTTTCTCTTCGACCGAAAACCCTTCTCGAATAATACGTTAAAACTTTTGCTTGCTTGTCAAGATAAAAAGTTAATTGGATTTCTAACGCCGGTCATTTTTTCAAACATGTATTATATCCTTAGGCAACAGGCAAGCCATACTTATGTTAAAGAAAAATTAGGCGTATTGTTATCCGTTCTTCGTGTGCTTCCGATGAATGAACAAACGGTTCAACTGGCCTTGAATTCATCTTTTAAAGACATTGAAGATGCTATGCAGTATTTTAGCGCCTTAAAAAACGCCAATATCGACGCAATACTTACGCGAAACACAAAAGATTATAAGAAATCAGCCATTCCTGTTTTCCTTCCTTCGGAATGGTTGGCGGTTTTGGCGCAAGATGTCAATGAATCAGCGATACTCCGGAAATAAGGACAATATTCCCGATTCATTAGGCTGACAAATGCCACGCTCTGTGATTAACCCACTTATTAAACGGCTCGGTGTTACATCGAAACCATAATTACAGGCCGAAGTAGTTTCAGGACAAATTAATACCTGGTCGAGTTCCCCTTTCGAATTTCTTCCAACGACATATTTCACCTCATTTTCATCTCGCTCCTCAATTGGGATTTCTTTTAAACCGTCAGAAATTGTCATGTCTAAGGTGGTTGAAGGCAAGGCAACATAAAAAGGAATTCCATTGTCTTTCGCAGCTAAAGCTTTCAGGTATGTACCAATTTTATTGGCAACGTCACCACTGCGAGTGGTACGGTCTGTACCGACAATCACAACGTCTACCATGCCGTGTTGCATGAGGTGCCCACCTGTATTGTCCACAATTAAGGTATGAGGCACTCCGTGTCTTGTAAGTTCGTAAGCAGTTAAATTAGCTCCTTGATTTCGTGGGCGTGTCTCATCTACCCAAACGTGCACCTTAATGCCTTTTGCATGTGCTTGATAAATAGGCGAAGTGATAGTTCCCCATTCAATACACCCCAACATTCCGGCGTTGCAATGCGTTAAAATATTCACAACATCTCCTTTTTTCTTTTCTGAAATCTTCTCCAGAATCGGAAGTCCATGAACACCAATTCGTCGACAAGTTTCCACATCATCTTCTACAATTTTTCCTGCCATGTCCCAGGAAGTTTGTAAAAAATCCCCGCTACTGTCTAATGCTTCTCTCATCCTATCTAAAGCCCAAAATAAGTTTACTGCAGTGGGACGTGAAGCACGAAGTTCTTCAAAAGCACGATCTAAAAAAGTTCCCTCGTGTTCTTGTTCTAACATTTCCCTGACCGCCAAGTAGATGCCATAAGCAGCTGTTGCACCGATTAATGGAGCACCACGTACGGTCATGTTTTTAATTGCAAGAACCGCATCTTTATAGGTGATAAGCTTTACAACTACCCATTCATGTGGAAGTTTGCGTTGGTCAATTACTTCAATAAATCGGTCAGAAGTAGTCCAAATAGTTCTAAAGGTTGTCGACATCTTTATATTTTGCCAACGAAGTTACGTAATGATTTTTCAGTTTTTTACCGATTGACGAAATAACAAAACTTTTTAAGCTTTACTTTTGTTCTTAGAATAATGGCACATCATCATAAAATAATCCAATTAGAAGCAGAAATAGCTCCGTTAAGAGAACAGTTGCTAGCTCATCCATTATACACTTCGGTTAGGAGCGTAAGTGACTTTAGACTGTTTATGGAGCAACATGTTTTTGCTGTTTGGGATTTTATGTGTCTACTCAAATCATTACAGCGTGAATTAACGTGTGTTGAGGTACCATGGAAACCTGTAGGTAATGCCAACACCCGACGGTTTATTAACGAAATAGTTCTGGGAGAAGAAAGTGATGTAGACGAAAGCGGTAAGGTTGTAAGTCATTATGAATTATACATTACCGCCATGAAGGAAATTGGCGCAAATACTGAACAAATCGATACGTTTTATCAACTCGTATGTTCGGGAGTTTCAGTCAAAACCGCATTAAAGCAAATCAAGATTAATAAGGAAACCAATGAATTTGTGACCTTTACAATGGACATAGTGGGAAGCGGAAATGCACACAAGATTGCTTCTGTTTTTACGTTTGGTAGGGAAGACTTAATTCCTGAAATGTTTTTGAAGATAGTAAAAGAATTGAGAACACAAGGCCATAATAACCTCAGCACCTTGGAATATTACCTACAACGCCATATCGATATAGACGGTGACGAACATGGCCCAATCTCATTAAAAATGGTAGAAGAACTTTGTGGTAATGACGAACAAAAATGGGAAGAATGTATTTTTGCCGCCAAGATGGCACTTCAACACCGTATCAAGTTATGGAACGGCGTCCTACTTAATTTAGTTCAACCAATAGCAATTTAGGCTTTTCTAGCTATTACCTTTTGAACCGCTTCCACGATATGAATAGTGTCAATGCCATATTTAGTCATTAATTCCATCGGTGTTCCACTTTCTCCAAAAGAGTCATTTACAGCGACATACTCTTGTGGGCTTGGTAATTCACGGGCCAAAACTTGAGCCACAGCGTCGCCTAAACCACCATGACGCATATGTTCTTCTGCCGTAACCACGCATTTTGTTTTTCTAAGAGAGCTAAGGATCGCTTGTTCGTCAAGTGGTTTAATTGTATGCATGTTTATTAATTCCACAGAAATACCTTTTTCTGCAAGAACCTTACAAGCTTCAATTGACTTCCAAACAAGGTGTCCACAAGCGATGATAGTTACGTCGGTTCCTTCTTGCATCACATCTGCTTTTCCAATGGTAAACGTTGCATCAGGTTTCACGAATATAGGCATTACAGGTCTGCCGAAACGCAAATAAACAGGCCCATTATGATTCGCAATAGCGATAGTTGCTTGCTTGGTTTGATTGAAGTCGGCCGGGACAATCACCGTCATATTAGGTAACATTCGCATCATACCGATATCCTCCAGAATTTGATGTGTGGCTCCATCTTCTCCCAATGTGAGCCCAGCATGAGAAGCACAAATTTTCACGTTCTTACCAGAATAGGCAACAGATTGGCGAATTTGATCATACACTCTGCCTGTAGAGAAATTAGCAAACGTACCCGTATAAGGAATTTTACCTCCGATGGTCATTCCTGCTGCTAATCCAATCATGTTGGCCTCAGCAATCCCTACTTGAAAAAAGCGATCGGGATTCTCTTTTTGAAAGGTGTCCATTTTTAATGAACCCGTCAAATCGGCGCACAAAGCAACTACTTCTGCATTAGTTCTACCTAATTCTGCTAATCCTTCTCCAAATCCTGAGCGCGTATCTTTTTGTCCTAGTACTTCTATTTCCATATTTTAAAATGTTAAACTAATGGTTTTATTTGATTCTACCTTAATTGTTTTTTCACGCGTATATGCGCTCGACTTCATTTCTTTGTCTCTATAAACAACCTTGTAAGTGCCCGGCTGAAGCGACCAATTTCCGGTTATACTTCCTTCTTCTAAGTTGCACACCCATTCCACTTCATTTGTATTTCGAACTAAAAAAAGTTGACCTACAAGAGGTTTGGCTGCGGTGTAACTAAATGTTCCTGCAGGGACAATATCAATTAGTGTAGTTTTGCTCTGTTCTACCTTTACCTGCATGTAAGTCCTTGGCAAAGTAAACACCTCTACGTCGTATGTGCCGATCAAATATTTCTGCTTACTGTTCAGCACTTGTTCGTTTAATGTTTCAGTCTTACCCTTTTGCATCACGCGCATGTTTTGATGGGAAAGGCCAACCGTTTTGTTTTTGAGTTGAATAAATCCTTGTGGTGCATCAACTTGGATGGTGTTGTGTTTATGACGTTGTATAACGATGCCCTTTTTTTCAATCTTTGGTAAGGTGTTTACCACAAGATCATAAGACAAGGAAGGATCTAAAATCAGCGTATCTGGCAAACCTGCTCTATTTAAGGTATGAGTAAACGTATATTTCAAATTCTTGGTTCCAGCTTCATATAAAAACAATGTCACATCGGTTTCTAAAGGTTTTTTATTGATGTCGTTGAGGTTAATTTGAACTGTTGTATTCAAAAGTGTTTTTGAAATCACTGAGGTAAGTGCACTCTTAAATGCTTCTTTATTTTCGGCGTCTGTGTAAGTCCCTATGCAATTGAATTTATCTAAATAGGAAAGGTCCATCCCTAGTCCAATTACGAACGGAGTAACCTTCACCCCTTTTTCTTTTAATTTTTTTGCAATTACGCATGGGTCATTGTCACATGATTCCAGCCCATCGGTAATTAGAATAATAAAATTTCGCTGAAGCGTATCCGGAAAATCTCCTGCTGCAGCCTCAAGCGAACGTGCAATAGGCGTTGCTCCTTTGGCTTGAATTTGCTTAACTTTTAGCTTAATTGCATCCACGTTAGATGGGCCAAAAGGAACTTCTAATTTTGTGTCTTGACAATCTTGGTAAGTATTCGTAACAGCAGATTGATGACCGTATACCCTGAGTGCAATCTCAAGGTCGGGAATTCCTCTAAGTTTTTCAATTGATTGATTGAGAATTTCTTTTGCAGCAGTCATGCGCGTTTGCTTATCCCAATCTAAATTCATGGAATTTGAGGCATCTAGAATAAACAGAATGCGTGTTTTCTCTTGAGAGAACACTACGAGATGTAGTAATAAAAGTGTTATGGATAAAGCAGTTTTCACTAATAGTCTCCTAGTGTTTCTTCGAGTTGATCAAGCGCTAACTGAAGTTGTTCGGCATTCGGTGCAACACCATGCCATTTGTGACTCCCCATCATGTAATCCACTCCCTGTCCCATCTCTGTGCGCATGATCACCACAATTGGCTTACTTTTTCCACACATTTCTCTCGCTTGTTGCATCGTGGAACGAATTGATTCAAAATTGTTACCATTCATTTCAAGAACTTCCCAACCAAAAGCTTGCCATTTTCCTTTTAAGTCGCCAAGCGATAAAACTTGTTCAACATCTCCATCGATTTGCCTACCATTGTAATCAATGGTCGCAATGATATTATCTACCTTATTGGCGGCGGCGTACATGGCAGCTTCCCAAATTTGACCTTCTTGTAATTCTCCGTCCCCATGAAGTGTGTACACGATAGATTTATCACTATTCAGTTTTTTCACTTGTGCCGCTCCAACTCCTACGGATAGTCCTTGTCCCAATGAACCAGATGCCATTCGAATGCCTGGTAATTTCTTATCCGTTGATGGATGTCCCTGTAACTTGGATCCAAGTTTTCTAAAGGTTCCTAA
>CAZLVX010000134.1:0-5457 GCA_964562965.1 uncultured Lishizhenia sp. | reverse complement strand
CAAAAATTAAAAGCTGTCGAGGAAAAAGATAAAATTCGAAATTTCCAACCTCCAATTAGTGGTGAATACATAATGAATACTTACAAAATCGGTCCTTGCGCTGAAATTGGTGCAATTAAAAATAGTATCAAAGAAGCAATACTTGAAGGTGAAATAGCAAATAATTTTGAAGAAGCGTTAGCGCTCATGTTAAAATTAGGTGAACAACATGGATTAAAGGCACCAGAAATGCCTTCGGTCTAAAATTAGTTTGTATATTTACATGAAGATCCAACGCGCATATGCCAGGCCTTAAATTCAGAGTACTTCTAGACACCGATAAAAACGAAGAAATTTTTCGCGACATATTAATTCGTGACACCGATAATTTTGAGTCACTTTTTCAATCCATTGTAAAAGCGTTTAATTTCAAGGGTGATCAAATGGCATCTTTTTATGTCTCAAATGATAGCTGGGACAAAGGTCATGAAATTAGCCTTATGGATATGTCTTACGACGACGACAGTATCGATGCTCTTCCAGGGGTAATGAAAAATGCCATAATAAAGGATTTTCTTGAGGAACCAGATCAGAAATTCATACTTGTTTATGATTTTATGAAAATGTGGATATTTTTGGTAGAATTGATTGGATTCGATAGAATAGAACCAGAATCTCCAGAAATCATTTTGGCTGTAGGCACCCCTCCAATTGAAAGCACTAAGGAAATGTTGGATGAAAGTATGTTTTCGAGTGAAGATGCTGGGGTGGCAGACTATGAAGAAGAGGACGAACTTGGCTTCAACGACTTTAACGATGACTACTCCGATGATGACCTCGCGGATTACAATGAAGAATTTTATTGATGAATAAATTGAAAGGAGATCCAGTTGGTAAAGCTATTTTGGATTATTCCAAATCTCGAAAACCTGCAGATATTATTGTACATTCTGACTTGTGCGAAGATGATATTATCCCTGTAGAAGTTCTTTTTCGCTCCTATAAAGAAATGCCCGATCTTGAGAAAAAAGCTTTAGCACTTTGCAAAGGAGAAATTTTAGACGTTGGAGCTGGTGCAGGTGTACATGCTTCCTGGTTAAAAAATGAAGGGTTTAATGTAACAGTTTTGGATTCCAGTAAGGGGGCATCAAATTTTCTTGAACAACAAAATTTTCATGTAATCTCTTCTGACTTTACCTCTGCCTCAACCCATAAAAAATACGACACAATTCTTATGATGATGAATGGAATTGGAATTGCTGGTAAATTATCAAATCTCAACGATTTTCTCTTGAAAGTGAAATCACTTTTAAATCCTGGTGGACAATTACTATTCGATTCCTCAGATGTGAAATATTTATATGAGGACGAAGACGGTTCTCTATTGGTAGATTTAAATGCAGAATATTACGGGAATTTCAAGTTCCAAATGGAATATAAAAAAGAAATTGGAGAATGGTTTGATTGGTTATACGTTGACTATGATACAATTCACAAATTCGCACAAAAAATAAATGCTAAATCAGAACGAATCATGGAATTCGATAATCATTATTTGGCAAGAATTACCTTTTAAAAAAATGCGTATAATCATTCTTACTATTGCGCTTGTGCTGGTATCGTGTACAACATATTCAGACGAAGAAATTCAAGAATTTGATGAACAAATAGAGGTTTACTTGAAAAAGCAAAAACTTTCTTATTCTAGGTCAGAAGATGGATTATATTACCGAATTGAAAATGCAGGTAAGGGTAGAAAAATACAATACAATGACAGTGTATTAATCACTTATAAAGGTTCTTTATTGGATGGTAAAATTGTCGATTACCAAAAAACTCCCATCTGGTTTGCTGTCAAAGATTTAATTTCAGGTTGGAAACAAGGTCTAACAATGGTAAGTAAAGAGGCTGAACTAAAACTTATTGTACCACCACAATTAGGTTATGGTGATCATGAATTAGAATCAATACCCATAAATTCTATTCTCATTTATGAATTAAAAGTTTTCGACATTCATTAAAAATCAATTAGCAATTGTTATTTTTACACATCAAAAATAAGAAACAGAACTATGAGCGTACTCGTTAATAAAAACTCAAAGGTTATCGTACAAGGATTCACAGGAAGTGAAGGAACTTTCCATGCAGGTCAAATGATTGAATATGGAACAAATGTAGTGGGTGGTGTTACTCCCGGAAAAGGTGGAACTTCTCACTTAGATCGTCCTGTTTTTAATACCGTTCTTGATGCAGTAAAGACAACAGGCGCTGATGTTTCAATTATTTTTGTTCCACCTGCGTTTGCAGCTGACGCAATTATGGAAGCCGCAGAAGCTGGAATAAAAGTTATCGTTTGCATTACCGAAGGTATTCCTGTAAATGATATGGTGAAAGCAAAAGAATACATTAAAGGTTTCTCTTGTCGATTGATCGGCCCAAATTGCCCTGGAGTAATTACTGCTGATGAGGCAAAGGTTGGAATCATGCCTGGTTTTGTATTCAAAAAAGGAAAAATAGGAATTGTCTCTAAATCCGGTACCTTAACTTATGAAGCTGCTGATCAAGTAGCAAAAGCTGGTTTGGGAATAACAACAGCAATTGGCATCGGTGGTGACCCAATCATTGGAACAACGACTAAAGAAGCAGTAGAATTATTAATGAATGATCCCGAAACAGAAGGAATCGTAATGATTGGAGAAATCGGAGGAAGTCTAGAAGCTATTGCCGCAAGATGGATTAAAGAAAATGGAACAAAACCTGTAGTTGGTTTTATTGCTGGTGAAACAGCTCCTAAAGGAAGAACTATGGGGCATGCCGGTGCGATCGTTGGTGGTGCTGATGATACAGCAGAAGCTAAAAAACGCATCATGAGAGAATGTGGAATCCACGTTGTTGATTCACCTGCTCAAATTGGCGCTAAAATGGCCGCTGTACTTGGTGTAACGGTTTAATACTAACTTGTAAAAGCGACTAAGGGTCGCTTTTTTTTTGAAATGTCTATACAGAATCTACAGAAAGTCAGGGTATTCGAAAATTCCCACATCGTTTTTTGGTTATTTAAAGACATGAGTTGGGCAATGGGTTGGAAATGGCTCGGAATAGCTATGATCATCCCAACTTTATTTATATCGATTCTCATTACCTACAAGTTAAAAGTCGATGTCCGCGAATGGTACCACAACAATGCTGTAACACTTTGGATTATTGCAAATAGCTATTGGATGATTAGTGAATTTTATGGATTCGATGATACCGTTCTTTTTGAGAATGTGAAAGGAATTCATATTTCTTTGATTCCTTTTGTGGCCGGAATATTTGTTGTTAGCTTTTACTATCTTTTCAAACGTAAGCGGGATGTTAATTCCAAAAATCCCAAGTAATACCCAATTTTAATTGAGTGGAAGGATAAAAATACCCCTTTAGAATTTCTGTTTTATTACTCACCCATAGGTAGGAAAGGTTATCAACTCTTACAAAAAAGCGAAACTGATTCACGTTGAAATTGGCAAATGCGCCTAAAGTATAATATCCAGGATAAGAATCTTGTTGAGGCAACGAAGCGAGATTGAATGATCCAATAACAGGACTGTATATTAAGCGTTTATGAGAAGAAAGATAATAAGCATCCACTCCAATTAGTGTTTTTAATCGACCTAGTTTGAAAAGGCCAAATTTATAGGCTATTCGAACATTGAAATGGTGTTTAGGAAGGTAACTAATTTCATTTGGAATTGACGTGAATTTATACCCAAGTTGACTTATTATTCGCTTGGTGTTAACACCTCCAGTTAACTTTAATTTTAATGCATTTATCATCCCAGGAAATTGAGTTGTCCAATGAGTTGAATCAAAAAAATAACCATTTGACGATTTCCAATATTCACCTCCAAATTGCGACCATAAAATAGATCGACTGTAGGCATATTCTAGTCCAAATTTCAGGTTTTGTTGAAGCGAAATCGATGTTAACGAATAATCTAAGTTATTGCCTCTAAAATCACGAATAAAAGGAGATGGTGGCAAACTACTCAACTCATTATAGAATCTTATCCTTGAAGATTTAAGAAGAAGAGAAAATTCATTGTCAATCAAGAAAGAGGAGAAATTACCATACAATCCATAATATCCTTGAGAGGAAAAACGATAATTCTTAGTTGAATAGAGAAGTTCAAAATCCACATTGATTTCCGTTGTATCTAGCTGCCTTCCCATCGTTTGAGAATTCCAATTATAGGCACCAATATGAGAACTTAACTTAAATTTTCCTTTTTCATAAAAGAATCCAAAGGCTGCATTGAACTTATCTAAAAAGACACTATCTGCTGTTTCAGTGGAATCAATTGTAATTAAGGAATATAACGTGGAAAGATCTCCTTCTTCATAATAAAAACGCTTGAACTTGGAATAATTTAAGGAAAGTTCTGTCCCTGTTTTTATTTCAGAAGATCGGGAGAAGTTGTATTTTAAATCATTGCTGTATACCGTACTTGCATTTTTAGAGGAAGCGTTGTCTTTATTTACAGAAATCAAATTCTGAGGTAAGACACTCAATAAAGAATCATTTGCCAATCCATCACTCCAATTTGCAGTCAGACCGTGGTGCTCAATTTTCATGATACTCTCTATTTTGGGAAAAGATAGACGCATCAACAACTTATAATTTAGTTGCTTATTGAATGAATTACGTTGAAAGCCATTAAATTGATCCTGTGAAAGATTCGCATTTAATAACAGATTCTTTGATACAGCTTGCTGATAGTTTGCCGTTAAAAGCTGAGTCCCTTGTTGACCAAAAGAATATCCAAATCCAATGTGCGGAAGTGCTGTGAAAATTATTCTTCTATCGTTTTTGTTCGGCACGAAAAGATGTTGAGAATTGGTTAAAATTAGATTTTCATCAGGGAACTCGCAAAACCCAAATGCAACAAAGGGCAAAGAAAATGAACGAGAATGTACATCTAATGAATCTAAATGTCCTCTTGTTTTAAATGAAGCTTTTAAAGTGTCAATTGACCAATTCTGAGCTTTGAACGAGGTTAAAGACAAAACCGAAAAGACAAAAATCAGAAATCTGTACATGCACACAAACCTACAAAAAAAGGGGCAAATAGCCCCTTTAAGTTACAATGTTTAGGAAATACTAAAGTGCGTTAATATGCAACTGAAGTCCAGACTTCAAATTAGAAGCTTTGTTCGAGTGAATAATATTGCGTTTCGCTAACTTATCAATCATCGCCGTCACTTTTGGAAGTAGAGATGATGCTTCTGATTTATCCGAAATGCTTCTTAGGCTTCGAATCGCGTTACGCGTTGTTTTGTGTTGGTATTTGTTCAATACTCTCTTCGCGTCGTTTGAACGGATTCTTTTGATCGATGACTTGTGATTTGCCATATTTTAGTTAATTATTTTATTTATTTTTTTTGCAGCCCATAGGAGAATCGAACTCCTGTTTCCAGGATGAAAACCTGGCGTCCTAA
>CAZLVX010000133.1:0-5472 GCA_964562965.1 uncultured Lishizhenia sp. | reverse complement strand
GAGGATGTAAATTCAAATAGCGTTTTTCTTAATGACCAAACCCCTCCATGTCAGGGTGGTAATGTGCCTAATCCAGAGTTTAAACCTAACGATCAACTTAAGGCGCATGCTGGGTCCACTGTTTTGGCATTTGATTACGATGGTTCGGGCGTCAAGGATTTACTTTTAGGAGATGTTGCGCATCCTAATTTGATCTTATTAATCAATGGCGGAACAACAGTTAATTCTAATTCCTTGATTATAAATCAAGATCCAAATTTCCCTTCCAATTCAATTCAAGCGAACATTCAGTTATTTCCAGCTTCTTTTTGGCTAGATGTTGATTTTGATGGCAACAAAGATCTATTGGTAGCACCTAATGCGAAAAATGTCTCAGAGAATGAAAAAAGCGTCTTATTATATAAAAATACAGGAACGAATAATACGAATAATTTTGTCTTCCAGACCAAAGCTTTTTTGCAAGAAGACATGATTGAACATGGTACAGGTTCCATTCCTGTTTTCTGTGATATTGACAACGATGGGCTAACGGATATGTTTGTTGCAAATTTCTATGCGTATAAACCAACGTTATTGAAAGAGTCGAGAATTGCTTATTATAAAAACACTGGAACGATCACACAACCCTTTTTTACTTTGGTTGATTCTGATTTTCTAAATTTTGCGTCAAGTCCATACGGATTGCGAATTATACCAAGTTTTGGTGACCTAGATGGTGATGGAAAAAAAGATATGATACTTGGCTTTGAAAATGGAACAATTGGATTTTTCAAAAACACAACTGTTGGTTCTTCGATTTCTTTTGCACCCCCTGTATTGAACTTAAACGACGCAAACGGGACATTAATTTCAGCCGGTCAATATGCTTGTCCTCAATTAGTTGATTTGAATAAAGATGGTGTGCTAGATTTAGTTCTGGGAAAAAAAACAGGGGAAATTTTATATTACCGTAATACAAGTGGCACATCTTTCAATTTTATGCTAGAAAATTCTCAGTTGGGAATGATAGATGTCGCAACTGATACGCCTGATGGTTATGCAGTGCCTCATTTTTTTGAACATGCCGATTCCATTTATTTATTTGTTGGATCTGCTGACGGAAAATTAAGGTTTTACAAGAATATTAGCGATAGTCTTACACAGGGTCAATATTTTCAGCAGCTTTCAAATGATTATCTTGGCATTTCAAGGGAAATGGGGGCATATTCTGCTCCGTTTGTTTTAGATATAGATAGCGATGGAAATTTAGATTTGTTTATCGGGCAAGATGCAGGTGGAATTTTTCATTTGGAGAACGGAGAAAATAGCGGGGTTGGAGTAAATGAGGAAAATAGAAATGAAGACGAACTAGCTATCATTCCCAATCCTTTTTCAGATGTTTTGGTTATTTCCTCAGAAGAAAAAGTTGAAATCACCGTTATAGATTTGTTCGGAAATAAAATTCTTTCAAAACAACTATTATCGGGAAGGAACGAAATTGAAACAAATAAGCTGTCCTCAGGTATTTATTTTGTGATTTCAGATACTTCGAAAAAGGTTAACAAAGTAATTAAATACTAAGCGATACGTAATTGGATTACTTTTTTCCCATTGATAAAACCGGTCAATTCATCACCGATTGATACAGCTCCAACACCAGCAGGGGTTCCAGTGAAAATTAAGTCACCCGTTTTCAAAGTAACAAATTGTGAAACATAGGAAATTAGCGTGTCTATGGAGAAAATCATATCTTTTGTGTTGCCATCTTGCTTTAATTCATCATTCTGAAAAAACTGAAAAGATAAATTTTCCAATGAAAGTTCATTTTTATTAATCCAAATATCGCTCAAAGGCGCTGAATTATCAAAAGCCTTCGCTTTTTCCCAAGGCAATCCCTTTTCTTTACATTCTTGTTGTAGGTCACGTGCAGTAAAGTCAATACCTAAGGTATATTGTGAATAATATTTGTGAGCAAATTCCGAAGGGATATTTTTACCGGCCTTGTCTATTTTAATAACAATTTCGCACTCGAAATGAAGGTCGCTTGTAAATTTTGGCAAATAAAACGTTTTTTCACGCGTTATGGCGGTATCTGGTTTAAAGAAAAAAATTGGCTCTTTTGGTAAAGCCGAATTCATTTCTTTGGCATGATCAGCATAGTTTCGACCAATACAAATTATTTTCATCGTTGACTGAATTTATTCTTTAGTGCATTTAATTTGTCTTCCAACGATTGGTTTTCCTCGTTTTCTTCTTTTCGTTTTGCTTTAATAGCTTCCATTTCAGATCTTAAGCAATCTTTGGTATGCAACGGGAAATCCGCTTCTAACATCCATCCATAATAGCCTGGTTCGATTTGCGAGACTTCAGCAATAGTCTTGTTTTTATGTTTACCAAAATTATAAATTACCTCACCTTTTTCATTTCGTGCTAACCTTCCTGCAAAATCAACCATTTGATTAGCTTGGGACCGAGAAAATTCAGCTAAATAAGAAACATCTTTTTTAAGATTGGGATATCTAGTTAGTTGTGCTTCAAAAACATCCCATGTGGCCATTACATCGTGGATAGCATTGTGAGCTCCTTCTAGCGGTTTATTACAATAAAATTGCACAGCTGCAGCTAATGTTCGTTGTTCCATTTTGTGAAAAATATTTTGAACATCAATAAATTGACGATCTGCCAAGTTGAAATCAATTTCGCATCGTAGTAATTCTTCGGCGAGTAAGGGAATGTCAAATTTATTTGAATTATAGCCGACTAAATCAGATTTACCGATAAATTTTACAATTTCAGGAGCCAATTCTTTAAAGGTTTTAGCTTGTCGTGCCCTTTCATTCGTGATGCCATGAATGGCTTCGATTTCCGCTGGAATTGTAATTTCTGGGTTTACAATTTCATTGAACGTAAATTGATCATTGTTTGGTTCAATGCGCAACATTGCAATCTGAACAATTCTATCAGTAGTAATTTGTAGTCCTGTTGCTTCTAAGTCAATAACGCACAGTGAATTTTTAAGTGTAAGTGACATGTCAGAAATAAAAAAGCCCAACGAATTGGGCTTTAAGTTTATTTTATAATAATAAATTCGGTTCTTCTATTTTCTTGGTGTTCGGCAGGTGTACATTTTACACCATCGTCACATCTATTTTTAAGTTTTGTTTCACCGTAACCTTTGTATGATATTCTCTTAGGATTTTCAATGCGCTTTGCAATATAGTCTCGCGCTGATTTTGCACGGTTATCTGATAGACGTTTGTTATAAGCATCATTTCCTCGTGAATCTGTATGTGATCCTAGTTCAATTTTTAACGTTGGATTATCATTCATCACTTTTACAATTTTATTCAAAATAATAACAGCATCCGGACGAATATCATATTTATCAAAATCATATAAAATTAAGAAAGGTCCAAGATCTTTCCCACTGGTGTCTTGAATTAAAGCAAATTCCTTTCTAATAATTGAGTCAACACCAAGGGTATCGCTCATTTCGATTGATTGAGTCAGATAACCAGTAGCTGAAACTGTAACGGTGTAATTTAGTACATCACCAAAATTCTTGTTTTTTCCAAGGTCAGTTTGGGATTCACCGTTTATTGCTGTGGTATAATTCAAATTATCTTTATTGTTTTTGAACTCAATTTTAGCTCCCTGAATGGCCTTTTTTGAGTCTCTATCAGAAACAGCAGCAATTACATCGTATGTGAAGAATGGAATAATAACTTTATTATCGTCATCCAAAAGAACCTTTTTAATTATCTCTTCATATGCGAGGTCACAGTTTGTTGTAAAGCGCTCTCTGTATGGATTTTTAGTTCCATTGTTGTAATAGTATGCAAGCTCATATTCTTTGCACTTCATTAATTTTGAACCGAAGAATCCGTCGCTAATTCTTGCGAAAATTTGCTTCTCCGTTTGATCAGCGCAATTGATACATTTGATAGTAACGTATGAATCTTCCGGAATCGATTTTCCTTTCGAATGAATAATTTGACCGTTTAAAAAAGCAATATTCTTCACACTTGAATTGTTCAAGGCAATTTCATAAACGTCTTTTTCTCCGAATCCTCCTTTTCTAAAAGATGTAAAATAAGCTTTTTTGCCATCTGCTGTGTGCGTGTAGAAGATGTCATCACCAACACTATTAATTGGATAGCCTAGATTAATAGGATCTCCCCACATTCCGTTTTCATCGCGAACTGTCATGAAAATATCGAATTCTCCCATTGAATTGGGGCCGTTACTTGAAAAGTACAAGGTATTGTTATCTAATCCCATGAATGGAGAATCTTCATCCCATTCAGTATTGATATTCCCCATGTTGACTGGATTTGTCCATGTACCATCAATATTTTCACTAAAATAAATATCTCGACGACCGGTACCATTTTCTTTATCAGAAACAAAAAATCGCATATTGCCATCTGGTGAAACCATATAATGAGTTTCCCATCTTTTCTGAGTGTTTATATCGTTCACATCAACAGGAACAACGGGACCAAATTTACCATCTAATAATTGGCTGTAATAAATGTCACCCAATCCTGATTTATCATTGTAAGTGTATACTCTTCGCTCATCAATACTTACACTAACAGTTGCTTCATTGAATTCGGGTTTACACATGGACATTCTTTTCGGTTCATTCCAATCGTAAAAAGGACTTAAATTGGACTGATAAATATCTTCTGAAAAATGGTTAAGCATTGGGTCTCTAAAATTGTTTGACTCACCATTTTCCCAAGGTCTTCTTGAAGTATAATATAATGCTCGGCCATCAATTGAAATAGTAGAAGAAAAGTCAGCATACTCTGTGTTGATTTTCTTACCTAAATTTTTAATTTTCACATCCTGCGGTGCGGCGATAAGTTTACGGGCTACATCGCATTGAATAATTCGTTTTTCAGCATCTTTTATCAATTCGGATCTCTTATCTGTTTCAGCAAGAAATCGTTTGTAATTTTCTACAGCTTTGTCGAATTGCTCATTTAAGTGATATGCTCTACCAAGGTGAAAAAATACGTCTGCAGGGACCGCATCTTCAGCTTTAGAATACATGTCATAATTTTTTTGAATTTTCTTTGTTGCTCTGCTAAGATGTTTAATTGCAGCTTCGTGATCTGTTCTCATTCCAAGAACGATAAATCCCTTTCTATATTGATAATTTGCATTATCCGGATCTAATTCTATCAATCGATTCGTAATGATTTCGGCAAAATGATAAAAATTCTCCTGTAAAAATCGAGAACATTGAATAACCAATTCTTGCTCGGAGGCTTGAGTGGTCATATTTCGAACTTCTGTTTCTGTAAATTGCGCCCTTGAAATGGTTGAAATTACAAGTGTGAATAGTATAGCACTTAATCTTATCATATTTATGTTGTATAGTAGATTCTAAAATTAGTTAAATTTCTCTGTCTAAGTCGAATGCCTCCAAATAATCTGCAACTTTTCGAACAAACTGACCTCCTAGTGCGCCATCAACAACTC
>CAZLVX010000132.1:1919-5523 GCA_964562965.1 uncultured Lishizhenia sp. | reverse complement strand
AAAGTATAAAGGAGATTCCTTGAAAATTGTTAGAAAGCAGCTTCAACAAATTGCAAATTATCGTCCACTAATTGAATTGGTAAATGAGAAGTTCACGTGGTCTGTTAGCCAAAACCAACAGAAATACGCTTACTTACAACTTCAAGATACGCTGTATGACAATCCAACCTCAGTTAATTTAGCTGTAAATAATCTGTTTATTCAGCATCACCAAGCTCGCAACGTGATGGGTTATCTTCCAGCAACTAAGCCAACAAAAAAGACTCTTTTAGTTAGTGCGCATTACGACCACTTAGGTAGAATGGGGTCAGCATGTTATTTTCCTGGAGCGAACGACAATGCTAGCGGTACCGCTATGTTAGTGGAACTCGCCTTGCGATTGAAGGAAAAAAAGAAAAGAAAATATAATGTATTATTTGTGGCTTTTGCAGGTGAAGAGGTTGGTTTGTTAGGCTCTGCTTTCATGGTGAAACATCCGCCGGTTCCTTTAAAGGATATTCGATTTCAATTGAACTTAGATATAATGGGAAGTGGGGAAGAAGGTATCACTGCGGTTAATGCTACGCTTTTCCCAAAAGAATTCAAGCGACTTGTAAAACTGAACAAGAAATTGAATGCCGTTTCTACTGTAAAGCCTAGAGGACCAGCGGCAAATTCGGATCATTATTTTTTTACAGAGGCAGGAGTTCCAGCGTTTTTCATTTACACAATGGGACCAAACAAACATTACCATGATATTTTTGACACGTACGATGAGTTAAGTTTTAAAGCCTTTGAATCATTGGCATTCTTATTTGAATCCTTTCTGCTTGGATTTTAAGTATACAGAATGTCTTGAATAATCTCTCTCGTTGCTTTTACTTGAAATCCAGGCACATGTACCACACAGTAATCAATCAATAATTCTAAGTTTTGCCGCACGGTCAATTTATCTTCAAGAAAATCGTCAACACCACCATTGAATAAAAACGCTAGTTGTGATACTTGAGAAGAAGAAAGTTGGAGGGTCCTGCTCGAAGCAAGTGGCACCAAAGCTCCTGTTTGAAGATCAAAAATACTCCCGCTTTCTTGAGCTATTTGCGGCATATATCCGGAAAGCACAATGAATTTTGCTAAAAATTGTAGTGGATAAGAGTAAAGATTTTGAGAGACTTCAAGGGCAATTATTTCTTCTTTCAAGAATTGAAACATGGAGTTGTCTTGATGGCTTTGCTTTAAACTTGATTTCAATATTTCCGCAATAAAAAAAGCAAGTAATGATTTTTGTGGATGCTCATAAATTTCGTTTAACCCAGATACACGTGATATTTCTTGAATGATTCCCAAATCACTTTCCGGTCGTTTGGCATAAGTCAACTCGTAGATGCCAAGGGGGAATAAAGGTTTATTTTTCTTCTTTGCGCCTTTAAAAATGAAGTGTTGTCTTCCGAGACTTTTCGTGTAAAAATGAAGAATTACGCTACTTTCAGCGTAATTCTTCTTGTCAATTAATATTCCAATATCCGAAAGTTTCACTCTTTTTTACCCGCAAGCTTAAAGTCTATTTTGTAGTAGAAGATAGGTAATCTTCCCAATTGTTGCTTCTCTGCTAATGGTTTAGACGTATCGTTTGGATCCAATCTTGGTGCATAGGCAATGCCTAATAGATTTTTTGTATTTAGGAGATTAACCAAGTCTAAACCAAATTCATGTGTTAATTTTTTGGTATTCATTCTCCAATTAATTTTTAAATCAACCCTGAAATAATCGGCAAATACATTTTCATTAAAAGCACTGTCCATAAAAATTATTTCTTTAGCATCCAAAGTTTGTGCGATATCCACTTCTCCGTAACGTCTTCCACCCGCACGCGTGATTTTAGTGCCAACGCCAATTACATGTTTTTTTCCAATATTGAATTCTTTACCTGCTAATACATTCCAAACATAAGATAAGTCAATTCCATCTGCAATGTTTGCTCCTTTGTATGAAGTATTGCGCCATTGGCCATCACTCGCTAAGTATTTTGAATCGTAAATACTTGCAGAAAACATGAAGAAGAAACTTTTACTAAAGTACTTTTGAAGAGTAAATTCTAAACCGTAGTTTACGCCTTTGCCTTCATTAATAAGCGTATCATTTGGAAAAACACGAGAAAAACCTCCTCCGGCATTTACGAGTGAAAATGAATTGCTGTTTTGACTGATTGGTAAATTATATAAATATTGGTAATAAGCTTCTGTCTTGAAATTTAATCCAGGACCAAAAGATTTCTCATATCCAAGTCCACTATGAAGACTACGAGAAAAATCCATTTTCAAATTATGAGCATCGCCATTATTATCGGGATCATATGCATACGTGTAATAAGGTTGAGTTTGACTATGTAAACCAGCCCCGGCAAAGATCGCTTGATTTCCGGCCATTCTGTATTTCCATCCCACTCTTGGCTCTGCAGGGCTGATACTATTACTTAAGGTAAAATACTGTGAATGAAGTCCAGCCGTTACATCCATATTGTCGTTTACTTTCCATTTCCATTGCACGAATGGTTGAATTAAATAGGATACTCCTCTGTAATTCCAGCGAGTTTGCCAACTGTCGGGTACATCAAGGTCGGTTAAAACGGAATCAATAAAATTAAAATTTATTTGTTCAGCATTAATACCAGCCTTTATTAGGTGACGCTTATTTATTTTGTGATTTACAGCTGCATACCCTGAAAATTTCATAGTGGTAAAATTGAATCCTAACATATTATAAGATGTGTCAACACGAATTAATGTATCTGAATTATTAATGTCTAGTGAGCGCTGTAAATAAACGTGTCGTGCTTTTTGAGATTCACGAGATCCCGCAAGAGTTGCCGTGAGGTATGTTTTTTTATTTAGAGTCTTTTTATAATTTAATCCACTGACATACATGTTCGTTCCAAAAAACTGATCGCGATCCCCTTCACCGTAAAATTCCGTTGAATAGTTCGTTTGTTCAGAAATTAAAATGTCAATATTACTGTTTCCTCCCATGCCCCACCATGAAAGTTGACCACCATTTTTTAATTTCCAATTGAATTTAAATGCACCATCTCCATAAACAGGAACAGCATCTGTACCGATAGTAACTCCCAATTTTTGAAACAATGCCAAACTAGAATAGCGACCCATAACTAGGTAACTTGAATTTCCATTTTTTCCCATTGGCCCCTCTGCCAATGCTTCCAATCCAAATAATCCAAATTGACCTGTAAATTCGTGTTGGTTGTTATTACCATTTCGCAATTTCAAATCAAAAACGCCAGAAGTACTGTTCCCATATTCAGCAGGAAACGCACTCATAAAAAAGTCAGAATTTCCTAATATTTTATTATTGAGAATAGAAACCGGACCACCGGTGCTCCCGGAAACTGCAAAGTGCGAAGGGTTGGGAATATCAATTCCCTCTACACGATATACCACACCTAGGGGCGAGTTTCCTCGTACCACTATGTCATTTCGGGAATCATCAGATCCCTGAACACCGGCAAAATTTGAAGCCATACGCGCAGGATCCATTCGTGAACCCGGATATCGGTTTGTTTCTTCCACGCTAAACTGTTGTGCTGACAGAACAGCCATTTCATTGATTA
>CAZLVX010000132.1:0-1909 GCA_964562965.1 uncultured Lishizhenia sp. | reverse complement strand
CTTCTCCTCTCTTTTTTCCGGTTAAGGTGACTTCATTCTTTTGAGTAATCCTTTCTGTCATTGGAATATTTACAACGAGCTCCTTTCCGGAAGTAACCTCTACAGTAATTGTTTTAGATTCATAACCTATGAATGAAGCGATAAGTTCATGTCTACCTACCGGTACTTGTTTAATCACTGCGTTGCCTTCAACATCTGATCCCGCTCGAATTGGCGTCGGAAGAATAACCTCTAACCTGACTCCAATGAGCGGTAAATTAGTTTCGCTATCGAATACTTTTGCGCGTATAGTTTGGGTAGGGACTTGTGCATGAACCGAGTACGCAACAACCAAAAAACAAAGAAATGAATGTAAATATTTAATCATAATGAATAATTTAGGTGTTACTAACTTACTGCAAAAGCGTTACTAAATTCCATTGATGACAAATTAATTAAAACAGCGACTTGTTTATAAGTGTATATTTTTTGGCTTAGTTTTTGAATGTCTCGGTGAAAATTGATAATTTTAAAACAAAAAATCATGAAACTATTTATCCTATCGACACTTCTTATCCTCGTTAACTCTTTGTCAATTGCACAAAAATCAGAAGGGGAATTAACTTGGTATACAGATGTTGAAGCTGCCCAAAAAGAATCTCAACGAACGAAGAAACCTATGATGTTGTTTTTTACCGGTAGCGATTGGTGCGGTTGGTGTGTGCGATTACAAAAAGAAGTTTTTTTAAAGGATGACTTCAAGCAATGGGCAACAGACAATGTGATTTTAGTAGAACTTGATTTCCCTAGAGCCAAAGCGCAATCAGATGCTACCAAAAAACAAAATCAACAATTACAACAACAATTCAATGTAATGGGTTATCCAACTGTACACTTCGTAAGGCCTGAAAAATCTAAAGATGGAACAAGTCTCGTTAACCTAGGTAAAACAGGTTATATGGCAGGTGGACCAGGACCATGGATTGCAAACGCTTCAGCGTTAATTCAGTCAAAATAAATACTTATCTCATCATACGAATAGCCCTTTGATAGCAAATATCGAAGGGTTTTTTGTTTTCGTTTAAATGGATCTGTTTCATTTGATAAGGACATCCATTTTTTTTCATAAAGTAAGGTAAGAGTACCCGAGATCTCCTCTGAAGAAATGGAAGAAATGGCTTTATCAATAACCTCTTTAGAGATTCCTTTTTGAAACAAATGAGAAGAAATCTTTTTTAATCCCCATTTTTTCTGGTGAAATTTACTTTCAGCGAAAGAAATGGCAAATCGTTCTTCGTCAAGAAAAGAACTGTTTTTTAAGTCATTAATAAGTTTATTGATATCGCTTTCTAAGGCGCCTAATTTTTTAAGTTTTGTGACAACTTCAGCAGTGCATCGCTCTTGGTAAGCACAATAACGCTGAATTTTAATGAGAATATTTTGAGTATCCACTTACTTAAAAGGGAATTTCTTCATTTTCTTTCGTTACAAAACTATACTGCAATAATTGATGTGCAGTAATTCCCCTCACCGGAATCCATTTTTTATACTTTAAGAACCATTTCATTTGCCTTGAAACAATTCCTTTTTTGAAGTATGCCTCTAGGTAAGGGTGCACGAGTAAAACAACGTCTTTTATTCCTTTGTCCTCAATCAAAAAATTAAGATTTGATTCTATTTCCTCGGCAAAAAGAATACTAGCCTGCACTTCTCCGCTTCCATTACAGGTTGGACAAGTTTCTGACGTTTCAATATCCGTCTCTGGACGAACACGTTGCCTTGTTATTTCAACTACGCCAAATTTTGAAGGAGGAATTATGTTGTGTTTCGCACGATCCTGTTTCATAAACTCTTTAAGTTTATCAAAAAGAATCTTGTTATTCTCTCTATCGTGCATGTCGATGAAATCTACACAGATGATTCCACCCAT
>CAZLVX010000131.1:0-5594 GCA_964562965.1 uncultured Lishizhenia sp. | reverse complement strand
GATCGCAGTTTTCCGCATGAAAATTTGGCAACTCGAAAACCAGGGGTGGGAATGTTGCAAAAGTATTTCTCAGGTGAATATGACTTAACCAATTCGTATGTTATCGGTGATCGCTTGACGGACGTTAATCTGGCAAAAAACTTAGGTGCAAAAGCAATCTATATGCTAAATCCTGAAGATCCAGGCAAAGCAGAATCTTCGCTGAACGAGCAAGAAATGAAGGAATTGGTTGCGCTTCAATCCACCGATTGGGAAGAAATTTATACTTTTTTAAAACTGGGTGAACGTCGCGTAAAACACAGGCGCAAAACCAACGAAACAGATATTTCTATTTTAATGAATTTAGACGGAACAGGAAAGTCATCCATTTCTACGGGCATTCATTTTTTTGATCACATGTTGGATCAGTTGGCGCGTCACGGACAATTAGATCTCGATTTGACGGTTATTGGCGACCTCGAAGTGGATGAACACCACACCATTGAAGACACCGCGATTGCTTTAGGCGAATGTTTTAATCAAGCATTGGGCAATAAAACAGGAATGGAACGCTACGGATTTTGCTTGCCGATGGATGATTGTTTGGCTCAGGCTGCAATTGATTTCGGGGGGAGAAATTGGTTGGTTTGGGAAGCTGAATTTAATCGAGAAATGATTGGAAAAATGCCCACAGAGATGTTTTATCATTTTTTTAAGTCCTTCACGGATGGAGCAAAATGCAATCTAAATATTAAAGCTGAAGGACAAAACGAACATCATAAAATCGAGTCGATATTTAAGGCTTTTGCAAAAGCGATCAAAATAGCAAAAAAACGAAACGGTGAAAATGCGGTTTTACCAAGCACAAAAGGAACACTATGAAATTGGTGATTATCGATTACGGTGCGGGTAACGTTTTCTCAGTAAAATCTGCCTTTGAACGCCTGGGAATAACAGTTTCCTTAAGTTCAAATAAAGATGAAATTAGTGTTGCCGACCGCGTTGTTTTTCCGGGAGTTGGGCATGCCGGTTCAGCCATGGAAAAATTGCGAGTCTCTGGATTGGATGTTCTGATTCCAAAATTAAAACAACCCGTTCTAGGTGTATGTCTCGGTATGCAGCTCATGTGTGAGGAAACCGAAGAAGGAAATGAAAAAGGATTAGGAATTTTTGAAGGGGTAAAAGTGCTGCGTTTTGCGCATGAGTTGAACATTCCTCACATGGGGTGGAATAATTTAATGGATAGCACAGGGTTTTTAGAAAACATTAAGGAGGATGTCTATTTTGTTCATTCGTATTATGCTCCAATCACACCTTTTACAATAGCATGTTGCCATTATGGAATTGAATTTTCAGCAGCTTTGCAAAAAAATAATTTTTATGCTTGTCAATTTCATCCCGAGAAAAGTGGAACGATTGGCGAAGAAATACTCAAACGATTTTTAACAGTATGATAGATGTTATTCCAGCGATAGATTTGATTGATGGGGCTTGTGTGCGCCTGACTAAAGGCGATTACGGCACCAAGCAAATGTATGAAAAAGATCCCGTAATCATGGCCAAGCGATTCGAAGATGCAGGAATAAAACGACTGCATTTGGTAGATTTGGACGGCGCAAAAGCAGGAAAAGTAGTCAATCTTTCTGTTTTGGAAAACTTAGTAAATAAAACGAAACTAGAAATCGATTTTGGTGGTGGAATTAAGTCCGATACCGATTTAACATCTGCGCTAAATGCCGGGGCTAAATGGTTGACAATTGGAAGTTTGGCCGTAAAAAATCCAGAAAAAATGAAAGAATGGATTCAAACATACGGAGCTGAATTATTTATCCTTGGAGCTGATGTGCGGGATGGAAACATTGCCATTGGTGGTTGGTTGGAAACAAGTAGCCTGAATTGGGAAAACTTTATGGCAGATTATTATTCTATTGGAGTCAGACAATTTTTATGTACGGATATTTCGCGTGATGGCATGTTAAATGGACCAGCTGTTGATTTATATAAAGAAATTATGAAGCGATTTCCAGATTTTTACTTGATAGCCAGTGGTGGCGTTTCGGGAAAACAAGATTTAATTGACCTTGAAGAAGCAAAAATATCAGCTGTTGTGCTAGGAAAAGCAATTTATGAAGGAAGAATAACGTTGAATGAAATTGTGGAAATGTCATGTTAAAAAAACGAATAATTCCTTGTTTAGATATCAAAGAAGGCCGCACAGTAAAAGGGGTAAACTTCGAAGGCTTGCGTGATGCCGGCGATCCTGTGGAATTGGCTAAAATTTATTCAGATTCAGGAGCTGACGAATTGGTTTTTTTAGATATTACAGCAACTATTGAGAAACGCGACACCTTAGTGGATTTAGTAAAGCGAGTAGCGGAACAAGTGAATATTCCATTTACAGTTGGTGGAGGAATTAGAAGTGTGGACGATGCCAATCGTTTGTTGAAGCATGGGGCAGACAAAATTAGCGTGAACTCTTCAGCTGTTAAACGACCGGAATTACTCAACGAAATTTCAGCTCAATTTGGAAATCAATGTGTGGTATTAGCCGTAGATGCACGACCCGTAAATGGCGTTTGGAAAGTATTTGTCAATGGAGGAAAAGTAGAAACGGAATTGAATTTACTTGACTGGGTAAAAGAAGGTGTAAAACGAGGTGCTGGAGAAATTCTCTTTACCTCAATGGATCATGATGGCACAAAGAATGGCTTTGCATTAGAAGCTTTGGAGGCGGTTTGTCGGACGGTAAATGTCCCCGTTATTGCATCCGGTGGTTGTGGTTCAGAGGCACATTTCGTTGAGGTTTTTCAAAAAACGGCGGTGGATGCTGCTTTGGCTGCTAGTGTTTTTCACTTTGGGGAAATTGAAATTTCGGAGCTAAAAAAGAAGTTAAAACAAGAAAATATTGCAATACGATAACATGGAAAAAATAGATTTTGCCAAAGGCGATGGTTTAGTGCCCGCCATCATTCAGGATGCGAATACATTACAAGTATTGATGTTGGGCTTTATGAATCAGGAGGCCTACGAAAAGACATGTCAAGAAAATAAAGTGACTTTTTTCTCCCGAACAAAAAATCGTTTATGGACGAAAGGGGAAGAAAGCGGCAATTTTTTAAACGTAGTTTCCATGCATTTGGACTGTGATCGAGATACTTTATTGATTCAGGTTATTCCTCAGGGTCCAACTTGTCATTTAGGAACTCAAACGTGCTGGGCGGGAGAAAAAGACACGCGCTTTGGCATACTTGCTGAGCTTGAAAACACAATTAGCTCAAGGCTGAACGAAGGAATCGCTGAAAAATCGTATGTAGCTTCTTTAAAAGAAAAAGGCATAGAAAAAATTGCACAAAAAGTCGGTGAGGAAGCCGTAGAGACAGTAATTGAAGCCTTGCGCTCAAACGATGAATTGTTTCTAAATGAATCTGCGGATTTACTTTTTCATTATTTAATCTTGCTTCAAGCCAAAGGATATAAGTTGGATGATGTGTTAAGGATGCTTGAACAGCGTAAAAAATAAATGTTGTAGATTATACGGGGTTTCATATTACATTTCAGATGCAACTTTTTAAGGTTATTTTATATCTTTAATGTGCTAAACCTATAATTATGATCAAAACTAAATCGCTGTTCTTTGGAATAGTGCTCTCCATTATTTATAATTTTTCTTTTTCTCAAAATGTAATACGCTGTTACACAGACGAAAATCATCAACAATTATTGCAACAATTCCCAGAACTTGAAACAAACGATCAGTTCGAGCAATGGATGCAGCAACAAATCATTCAGAATCAAGCCAGCGCTATAATTGGAGGTGTTTATTACATCCCTGTAGTTGTCCATGTAATTCACAACGGAGAGGCTGTAGGAACAGGAACCAATGTATCTTTTGCTGCCATTCAATCACAAATTGATGTGTTAAATGAGGACTTTAGAAAAATTCTCGGTTCAAATGGGTGGAATACCCATCCTGATGGGGCTGATACGCAAATTGAATTCTGTTTGGCTCAACGCAGACCTGACGGATCTGCTTTTCCTGCAGGAGAACCTGGAGTAAATCGAATTAATAGAAATACAGTAGGATTTACAGCGCCTCCATACACGCAAGCATATATTAATGCTACCGTTAAACCTTACACTTATAACAATAATGTTCCCACTGCAACGCGCGGTTGGGATCCTGCAAAATACATGAACATTTGGCTGGCAGATTTATCAGGTGGGCTTTTAGGATATGCACAATTTCCTCAATCTCCATTGGGAGGAATGGGGTGTGGAAATCAGACTGCCGGAACAGATGGCGTCGTGTTTTTATATAATTCTATCGGAAAAAGTTCTGTAACTGGATTCACAGGTGCCTACAATGAAGGAAGAACAGCAACACATGAAATTGGACACTGGCTTGGATTACGTCATATTTGGGGTGATGGAGGTTGTACTGTTGACGATTTCTGCAACGATACACCACTGGCAGGTGCGGCTAATTATGGATGTCCAGTTGGAACAAATAGTTGTACTGCGGCGCCTGATGCAGGAGTAGATATGATCGAAAATTACATGGATTATACCGATGATTTATGCATGAATATATTCACCAATGATCAAAAAATGCGAATGCGAACCGTATTGGAAAATAGTCCATTACGCGCTAGTTTAATCAATTCAGATGCGTGTACGCCTCCATTGGCTGTTGATGCCTCAGTGATTGATATAATAAATCCGAAAGGAGATAATTGTGTGGGAAGTATTACCCCGTCTGTTACGTTAAAGAATCGTGGAAGTAGTGCTTTGACAAGTGCAACAATCTCCTATAAAATTGACAATGGAGCGCCCACAACATTTGCTTGGACTGGAAATTTAGCATCCGGAGCAACCACTAACGTTACCTTACCTGTATTTACAACAACGTCAGGACAACACATGTTTAAGGCGTATTCTTCACTTCCAAATGGTGCGGCGGATCAAGCAACCACCTATGACACCTCGGGTATTGGCTTTGTAGTTTCACCTGGAATTTCAGCTCCATATACAGAAACTTTTGACGGAGGAACTTTCCCTCCAGATGTTCGGTGGGTAGTTGAAAATCCAACAAACGATTGTTACGAATGGGTTGGAGCTTCAGCGACATCAATTACTGGTGTTTTAAATAATAACGCCGCTCAGTTTCCTGGATTTGGAAATAACACTGGTCAAACTGAAAATTTGATCACACCAATCTTTACTTTACCTTGTAATGCGACTGCAGCTAGTTTACAATTTGATGTGGCATACAGAAGGAGAAATACCACTACTTCAAACTATGAAAGGTTATATGTTGAAATTTCTGAAAACTGCGGAGCAACATGGAATACCACTCCGATTTATGATAAAACTGGGACTGCGCTTCAGGTTTTAACAACCACATTAACAACTTATTACACACCATTTGGAGCAACAGATTGGAGAACTGAGACCATCAACTTATTACCTTTTGTGACAACCACCTCTAAAAATGTAAAATTTAGAATTAGAGCAGTAGCAGCAAATGGAAACAACATTTATATAGATAATTTAAAATTCAATGCTACTACGCCAGGAGAAATCTCAGTAAGTCAAACAGGAACGAATATTTTTGA
>CAZLVX010000130.1:0-5656 GCA_964562965.1 uncultured Lishizhenia sp. | reverse complement strand
CCTAGTGACTCTGCTTTTGCACGTATTTTTAACTGGTCTTGACCAATTATACAAATGGTATCAAAGAAATTCTTTGATTTCAGGTTGATTCCTTTCGCTACGAGACCATTAGCTGTAATACTTGCGAGGTTATGAACATGAGAAGCGATATTTTTCATTCCATCAGGACCATGATACACAGCATACATACTTGCCATCACAGCCAAAAGTGCTTGAGCGGTACAAATATTAGAGGTCGCTTTGTCGCGTTTTATATGTTGTTCTCTGGTTTGAAGAGCCATTCGTAATGCTAGGTTATCATCAGCATCCTTAGAGACTCCAATAATTCTACCTGGCATGTTTCGTTTGTAATCTTCTTTTGCGGCAAAAAAGGCAGCATGAGGACCACCGTAACCCATTGGCACACCAAAGCGTTGTGACGACCCGAAAACAACATCAGCTCCCATTGAACCAGGTGATTTCAACAAAACAAGAGATAAAATATCCGCAGCGACAGCAACTTGAATACCTGATTTCTTGAAACTCGCTAGTTGAGCATTTAAATCATAAACAACTCCATTTGCGTCAGGGTATTGTAGGATTGCCCCGAAATAGGAACCGTCATCAGTAAAACTTTCTGGATTACCAATTTGTAAATCGATACCTAGATTAAGCGCTCTTCCCAACACAACCTCTTTTGTTTGAGGGAAGGCATTTTCCGAAAGAAAAAATTTGTTTTTCCCCTCTTTGACATCATTCCTACTTCTTGAGTTATAGAACATGATCATGGCTTCAGCTGCTGCTGTCCCTTCATCAAGTAAAGATGCATTTGCAATTTCGAGACCAGTCAGCTCTAAAATCATGGTTTGAAAATTCAATAGCGCCTCTAATCTACCTTGAGAAATCTCTGCTTGGTAAGGGGTGTATGCGGTGTACCATCCCGGATTTTCTAAAACATTTCTCAGAATTACCGAAGGAACAATTGTTTCATGGTAGCCTAACCCAATAAAAGATTTAAATACCTTGTTTTTATGACCAAGTGAGGTGACATGTTGCAAATATTCTTGTTCTGACAAGGCACCGTCAATTGCTAATTCTCTATTCAATCGAATGTGAGAAGGAATAGTTTTGTCGATTAAAGTTGAAATCGAATCTATACCAATCTTTTCCAACATTAATTGTTGTTCTCGTAGGTTTGGGCCAATGTGTCTTTTGGAGAATTTACTCATGATAAAAAGGGTTTCAAGTGCTTGCAAATATACAATGCTTCATGTAAACTTACAATCAACAAACAAGCAAAACAGAAAAGAGTTTTAAGCAATTATTAACTAATTATTGCTTGGCTTCATATGACTTTATGCGCAATTCAACGTTCTCACGAATATCTTTCCAAAATAAATTAACATCGCCAATGTGGTAATCGTCCATAGTCCAGGCCAACGAACGATATGGAAAATGAGGAGTGCTAATCCATAGCGCGCCGTCAATTAAATGCGTATTGAAAGACTTTTCATAGAGCTTTCCATTTGAAAATAAGAAGCCTTTGTGCAAAGATCTTTGTGCTAATTCATCCAATGTCCACGTAACAGGATTCACCACACATTTTCCCTTGTACCACATGTCATATTTTTCTTTACTGATTTTTCGTTTAAAGGTGTTCCATGAAACGAATCCACCCGTTTGTGATGGTTCCGTCATCAATTGAATTGAACAAAACTCATCTTTTGAAAGCCCAATTCCAGGAATGTAAGCGGCAATCAATTGTTTTTGAAGGGGTTTGTCATCAAAAAATTCTTTTAACAATAAAGTAATATGTGTGGATCCTTGACTATGTCCTGCCAATAAGATAGGTCGGCCGTTGTTGTAGTATTTCAGGTAGTAAGAAAATGCTGCTCGAATATCCGAGTATGCCATTAGAAGAGCATCTTTTCCACCATTTTCCATCTGACGATAAGCCCGAATATTGGCCTGTCTGTAAAATGGCACAAACATTCGACCGCCTTCAGCAAATGCTGATGCCTGAAATTTCACGGCGCTACTTAACACTTTAGATTGTTGTACCGAATCACTGACTGGTATATTCCAACGAGGATCATTTTTATCCAAGAATAACGTTGGGTAGATGTAAAAAACATCAATCTTTGAATGGTTTGTGCTGTCTGATATGAACGCGTTTAACTCGCTGTTTTTTATAGAAGGATGGACAGCCCAATTCGATAATATGCCATAATCCGTTACTTGAGCACGAAAGGACCAAGTAAAAAATATCGTTAAAAACAAGAGTAAACGAGGAGAGTGAGTTAAATTTGTTGAATTCATGTTCCACAAAGTTACAGTAGTTCTACTTTTAATGTTTGGATTTCATAATAATTTCCATTCTCAATCCAAGCAGGATAGCACAAAGTATTGGAAATTAAAGTCGCTTTATGGGTTAAACGGTACGCAATCTTCGTTTGTGAACTGGAATGCCGGGGGTAAAAATAACATTTCTTTGATAGGATCGATTTCAGCAAGTGCTTATTTTGCTAAAGATCAATTGAACTGGAGTACGGATTTAAATTTAGCTCTAGGAGGAATATTGTATTTTGATCCTGAACAGAACAATCCTATTCAGAAAACGGATGATAGAATTGATTTAGCGTCTTCATATGGTGTTAAATTTTCCAAGAAGTATTTTATATCTTTTGTTCAAGGATTTAAAACACAATTCGTAAAAGGATATACCAAGCCAACAGATTTGAATTTCGTGTCTCGATTTATGGCGCCTGGTTATTTCAACTTTGCATTGGGGACAGACTATATTAAAGACGATAATTTTTCAATTTTCGCATCGCCCATGGCTTCAAAGGCTACCTTTGTTTTAGATGATAGTCTTTCTGCTATTGGAGCTTTTGGTGTATTGCCAGGACAAAAAAATAGATTAGAATACGGTGCGTTTTTTAAAATGAAGTACAACAAAGTTTTAATGAAAAATGTAGAGATGAAATCTAAATTGGAATTGTTTAGTAACTACACGAATAATCCACAAAACATTGATGTCAATGCGGAGCTAATTTTTGTTTTTCGAGTAAATTCCTTATTTACATCAAGTGCCCAGTGGAATTTAATTTACGACGACGATATAAATATTCGGGATGCTAATGGAAATGTTGGACCTCGTACTCAGTTCAAATCCGTTTTAGGAATTGGAATTTCATACAAAGTAGAAAATCAAAAGAAATGAAACAAATCTTTTTAAGTAGTATATTGTTGTTTACTTTTTTTGTAAATGGTCAATTAACCGCAAACCGATGGCATGTGTTTGGAAAGTCGAGCGGAGGATATATGGATTCTACCAGTTATTTGAATATTGGAGCTTCCGCAGAATATCTTTTTCGCGGAGGTTTGGCACTTAATTACAACTTTGAGTATCAGAAACGCGGTGATTTTAATCACATTCATGGCTCCATGGGCTCTTTGGTTGGCCCTCTTCTCATTATTTCAGGGATTGTTTACGATGCAGCATTTAATCCGTTTGGTTTTACAGAAGGATTGTCCTTATCTCGTTGGACAACAATAGGTGGATTATTGATCGCCATATTACCTGATGGGATTTCCTACCATGTTCCAATAAATTATCATTGGGATTTTGCCCCGTATACAAATTTTGTTGGTGTAGATTATATTTGGTCAAAGAAATGGTCATACTCAGAGTGGAAATATGCGCTTTCATTGGGAGGGAAATTCACATATTGGAACTACAATGGGTTAACGTTTAATTCTTTCATTGAAACAAGGAAAGTTGCATCAGCCAAATGGGGAATAGGTGCCGGAGTTGGAATTGGGTATTCCTTTGCGCCAATTTCAGATTCAAATAAAGTTAAACTACCCACCATTCGTTAAATGTTTGTAAAATAATTAAGCTTGTTGATATTTTTAAAAACCAATGAGCTGTTAATGAGGTAATTTTGCCTCGTGAAATTTTTAATAGTACTTTTATTAGCTTTTTCGTTTCAGCTAAATGCACAATTGAAGGCAATTTACAGTCAAGCAGATTATCCGTTCCTATTGCATTTGCCTGCCGACTCGATTCTCAAGAGTAAGCCGCCCGTTTTGATTTTTCTTCACGGAAGAAGTTTATCAGGAAATAATCTTGAAATGGTGAAACGGTATGGTGTGATTCATGAAATTGAAAAAGGAAGAAAGATTCCTGCTATTGTTGTGGCTCCTCAAGTGCAAGCAGGGAAGTCATGGGAACCCGAAAAAGTATTGTCTGTTCTGCAATTTGTGCAAAAGACTTTCAATACTGACTCCAACCGCGTTTATGTTACCGGAATGAGTTTAGGAGGCTACGGAACTCTTGGTTTTGCCGGTGCCTATCCCGAAATTGTTACTGCGGCAGTTGCACTATGTGGTGGAGGAAACACTAAAGATGGTTGCGATTTAGCTCAGGTGCCTTTGTGGATTCAACACGGAACAAATGATAACGCAGTGCCAATTTCTGAATCCGAAAAAATCGTTAAGGCAATAAAAAATTGCAACGGAGGAGAGAATTTGAAATATACTGTTCACAACGGTGCAAGTCATGGAGCACTTGAAAGAGCTTTTAGAACAGATGAATTATATAACTGGTTATTTCAGTTTACCAAAGACCATTAAGAAAACCATATATCAGAGACCAATTTCTTCTCTGCAAATTCGTTGATACGATCAATTATGATTTGTTTTCCTAATAGTAGTTCCTCACGCATTACTGAAGAATCTATTTTAAGGTAAAGTATATTGTTTTTAATGTTAATCTCTTTTGTTCGGAACGCGACAGCAGGCCCCATTAAATCTGGCCAAGCTTGAACTATATCAAGTTCTTTCATTCGATTTTCCATACCATAGGCCTTGAATAATCGATCTATTACCTCTTTTAACGGTTGTCCCTCTCCAAATCGTCTCTGATCTTCTGCCATAAGTTAAAGTTACACTAAATTGAGAACTTCTGAATGTTCAACTTTGAAAAGTTTTTTGTCAGCGCTGATAGCGTTTAATAAAAATCTCATTCGTTCCTCGTCCGTATCGGTTATAAATACTTGTCCGAAATAGTTAGTGGTAACGAGGGCGATTAATTTTTCTACCCTCGAATGATCAAGTTTGTCGAAAATATCGTCTAACAACAAGATTGGAGCAAATCCCTTTTGTTTTTTCATCCAATCGAATTGAGCAAGACGCAAGGCAATTAAAAAAGATTTTTGTTGACCTTGAGATCCAAATTTTTTAACGGGATGATTTGCAATGGTGAAAATTAAATCGTCTTTATGAACTCCCACGTTCGTGTATTGTGTGTAGGCATCTTTTTTTTCGTATGCGATAAGTCCGTCGAATAAATTTTGTTCTTGAAGTTGGGATTTATAACTGATTTCTGTTACCTCTGTATTACCGACGAGTTTTTGATAAAACTCATTGAACACAGGAATGAAATCTTGAAGAAATTTGGTGCGTTTCTCATAAATACGTTGACCAGTTTCTGCTAGCGGGATATTCCATATTTCTATCGATTCTCGATCGAAAAGACGATGTTCGTGCATATTTTTTAACAAGGCATTTCGTTGTTCAAGCGCTTTGTGGTATTTGAGTAAATCCTCTAAGTATTGGCGATCTAATTGAACTAAAATGCCATCCATCCATTTTCTGCGCGTTTCGCTGCCTT
>CAZLVX010000129.1:0-5760 GCA_964562965.1 uncultured Lishizhenia sp. | reverse complement strand
ATCTAAGACTGAGGGCAGGACCGTTCTGTTTGTGAGTCATAATATGGCAGCTGTAAAAAGTTTATGCACAAATGGAATACTAATTGAAAATGGGAGAATAATTTTTGAAAAAGACGTTAATAGTTGTGTATCTCAATACCTATTGAATAAAAACCATTTTGTAAAGTTGAGTGAGAAGGATTTTTCATTTTTAAATATAAGGGTATTAAGTATAACAATAAGAAAAAAAGAAACTACTGAAGAAGATCAATTATTTGAGAATGATGAAATTGAAATTTACACTGAGGTTTTTATAGAAGATATTAAAAATGATTACCATCACCTGACATTTCAAATATTTGACGAAAACGGAGTGGGATTAATTTCCGTATCAAATTATGTTCATCATAAACTGAATCTTAAAACGGGAATTAATAAAATCTCCTGTTTTTTTAACGCAAATTTCTTTTCTGAAGGGACATATTTTTTGAATTTTTATTATGATATTAATCACAAGGCCGTATACTCGAAAAAAGAAATTTTTGTTTTCAAAATTAATAGTGGAAGAAAGGAACTTGGCGAATATACAGGTGTCAATGCAACATATTTTAACCCTTTGGTAGAATGGAAAATTGATTAAATTAATATAAGATGAATGTGAAACATGAATGTGTAATTATTGGAATTGGTCGAGTTGGGTTGCCCCTAGCTTTATCAATGGCTTCTAAAGGAATTTCAGTTGTAGGACTGGACCTTAATGAAGAGCTGATTCATCAAGTTAACAATAAAATTTTTCCCTTTAAAGAAGAGGGATATGAAGAACTTATAAAAAAGGTAGATTTTCATGCAACAACTGATTATTCAGTGATTCAAAGTTGTGAACGTATTATTATAACCGTTGGTACGCCATTAATGGGACACATTGAGACTGATTTAAGTTTCATTATTCAAGTTCTTGATAAAATAAGTGATCATTTAATTAAGGGTCATCATATTATTTTGAGAAGTACTATAGCCCCAAATACAACTAAGTTTGTCAGAGATTATATAGAACAAAAGTTAGATTGGAAAGCTGGACAAGATTTTTACATTAGTTATTGTCCAGAACGTATGGCAGAAGGTAAAAGTTTGAAAGAACTTGATACATTACCTCAAATTATTGGAAATGAGGATGAAGAAAGTAGAAAGCGTTCAGTTGACTTCTTTAATCGGTTTGTCCCTGAAATTTTAGAAACAGATTTTATTTCTGCAGAGTTGGTTAAGCTATTCAACAATATTTCAAGATATATTTATTTTTCAACTGCCAATCAATTTGCTATTATTTCTGAGCAATACGGTGTTGATGTTCACAATATTATTCATATGTCAAATTACAAGTATCCAAGAGGCGTAATTCCAAAACCAGGCTTTACTGCGGGTACTTGCTTAAGAAAAGATTTTGGCATGATCAACGAAAGTATTCCCTTTACAGACTTGCTATTAAGTGCATGGAAAGTAAATGAATTTATGCCTAAATTTTTAGTTGATGGGGTTTGTAAAAGGATGCAATTGAAGGGTAAAAAAATTGCCGTTTTGGGATATACATTTAAACAGGATGTTGATGATATTAGAGACAGCCTTGTTCCTAAATTATTGAGGTATTTAAGACGAGAAAATCCGAAACATATTTTTGTCAATGAACCAAATTTAGGTGATATAATTGAAAATGGGTTAATTAACACTTCACTCGATGAGTGTATCGTTGATGCAGATGTAGTTATTTTAGCAATTAATCATGCTGAATATGTTGACAATTACCTTGAAATTGTAGAAAAAGTGAAACCAGGAACTGTATTCGCAGATCTTTGGAATTTAGGGAAAAATAAAGGAGTATTCTATAAAAAATAAACATGAAAAGAATTTTAGTCACCGGAGGAGCAGGTTTTGTTGCTTTTTATATAGCCAAAAAGCTTGTAGAGGAAGGAAATGATGTTACAATTATCGACAATTTTACAAGGAATCAACCAGATAAAGACTTTCAAGAATTGATTGAACACCATAATGTAAGGTTTATCAATGCTGACATGACTGAAAAGTCATTTGTAACTTCATTAAATGGTTATTATGATGAGATTTATCATTTGGCTGCGATTAACGGAACAAAATATTTCTATTCCAAGCCTTACGAAGTTCTTCGTGTAAATATTTTGGTTTTGATGAATTTGTTAGAATGGGTAACACCAGAGAATACGGGAAAATTCTTATTCACCTCCTCCTCTGAAGCATATGCAGGAACCATTAGCACTTTCGGAAAAGAAAATAATTTTGTACCAACTGAGGAGTCAATCCCATTGTCAATTGATGATATCTTTAATGAACGATTTTCATATGGTGGAAGTAAATTAATTGGTGAGTTACTTACTATTAATTACTTCAAAAAAATAGTAGTTCCATTTTCAATCATTCGTTACCATAATATTTATGGGCCAAGAATGGGATTTGAGCATGTAATTCCAGAATTTAGCAAGAGGATTTATATGAAGGAAGATCCTTTTAGTATTTTTGGTGGTGATGAAACAAGGGCATTTTGTTATATCGATGATGCAGTTGAAGCTTCTATACGAGTTATGAGATCTCAGGAATGTAACAAACAAGTCGTTCATGTAGGAAATAGTAAAGAGGAAATAACCATTATTGATTTAGCTCAGAAAATGTTGAATTTTTCCTCATCAGATGCAAAGATAAAAATTGAAAAAGCTCCGGAGGGTAGTGTAAAAAGACGCTGTCCAAATACCAATAAACTTAAAAAATTGACTGGGTTTGAAGCTAATGTTTATTTGGAAATTGGTTTAAAAATAACGCTAGATTGGTATTTGAAGGCATATAAAGAAAAAGAAAATGAGTAGAAGAAAATCTTGCATTGTTTGTAGTTCTTCTGATCTGAACCAAATTTTAGATTTTGGTCTACAACCTTTTGCTGATACATTTGTTCCTGAAGATTTAGTAACAGAAACTGAACCCATATTTCCCCTTAAACTTGATTTATGCAAAGAGTGTGGACATGTTCAAACGCAAATAGCAACCAATCCAGAGGATAGATATTCTAAATATGAGTATTCATTTATTTCTTCCAGTTCAGCTATTGCCCGAGCTCATTGGCAGCAATATTCCTCAGATGTAAAAAATATAAAACCATCGAATGGAAATACTTTTGTTCTAGAAATAGGATCTAATGATGGCTATTTGGGTGAGTGTTTGTTATTACTTAATTACACCTATTTAGGTATTGATGCATCACCTATAATGGTAAATTTGGCGAATGAAAAGGGAGTAGAAAGCTGGCATGGTTTATTTAGTCTTGATCTAGCTGAAAATATTATTTCCGAAAAAGGATTAGTTGATGTGATTATTGCCAATAATGTTTTTAATCACATAGATAACCTTGAAGATTTTATGAAATCTATATCAAAGGTTTTAAAAGATGATGGCTGTTTTATTTTTGAGGTGCCCTATTGGTTACAAGAATTTCAACAAACAAATTTCGGGAAAGTTTATCATGAACATGTAAGCTATTTTACAATCCGTTCAGTAAAGAATTTAATGGCTCGATTTGGTTTAGTTATAAGTGATATAGAATTAAATGAATATCATGGTGGGACAATGAGAATTATAGTTGGTAGAGAAAATGAAAATTTAGAAAAAATCCAAGAATTTTACCAAAAAGAGAATAATAGTAGGGTATTTGATCTACAAGCTTATCACGAAATTTATCATGAGTTATTGGAAAGAAGACTTGAAATGTTGAATATTATTCAGCAATATAAACTAAAGGGAATTCCAATTATTGGTATTGGTGCTGGAATTGGTGCAGCGGCCAAAGGAAATTCATTTTTGAACTTCCATAACCTTGATAATAAGACACTTGATTGTATAACAGATGTTTCCGCGAGCAAGATTGGAAAATATACGCCAATGTCACGAATTCCAATTAAAACAGATGACGTATTTGAAAAATACGATGACGTTGTAGGCCTAATTTTAACCGAAAATTTATCTGTAAAAATTAAGGAAATCCTACTAAAAAAAAATAAGAATATTAAATTTTTAAATTCAATACAAGAATGACACTTTTGCCTTTGGAAATTAATTTTGAAGATGATAGAGGAATAATAATGGATCTTTTATCTAAACAAGATATGAATGCAGCAACCCTTATATCCTTTAAAAAAGGAGCAATTCGAGGGAATCATTTTCACAAACATACAATTCAATATAATTTTATCCTGAAAGGATCTTTGAGATATGTATACCAAACAGATAATGGACCAATCGGTGAAATAGTTCTTTCAACTGATAATAAATCAAGGTTAAATTTTTCTGAGCCATGGGAGAAACATGCCATGATTGCATTAGAAGATACTGAAATGTTGGTCTTTACAATGGGCCCGAGAGGAGGAAATGATTATGAAACTGATACTTATCGCTTAGAAACTCCATTAATTTAAAATGGAAAAACGTATGGTTCGTTTAGGTTGGATTGGATGTGGACAACACTCTAAAAGGGATCTTTTAATTGAAGTTGTTAATTTAAATTCAGTTCAAAAAAAGGCCATTTGTGATTTAAATAAGGATTTAGTTCAAGATTGTGCAGAACAATTCGGATTTAATCAATTTTATACTGATTACATTGAAATGTTTGAAAATGAAAGTTTGGATGCGGTTATAGTTGTGGGGCCACCTCAATTACATGAGAGAGTTGCTTTTGAAGCACTTAAAAGAGGAGTCCATGTATTTTGTGAAAAGCCCGTTTCTTTATCCTCAAGGACTATAAAAAAACTAAGTGAGTTAGCATACGAAAAGAAATGTAAAACTCAAGTTGGTCATTTTCTTCGATATACTCCGGCAATTGTTGAACTTATTTCTAATTTGAAAAATCAATTAATTGGAAAACCAACATCCTTTACTGCAACTTATCACACTTTTGGTCCCTGGGAATTGCGAACGGAATGGAATAGTAAATCCCTTCTTGAGACTTATTTATTTGTTCAAGGGATTCATTTAATAGATCTTGTTGAACATGTATTAGGTCCTATAAAATCAATTCAATCAGCCTTTTCAATTTCTGAAACAAATAGAATATCTGTTTCTTGTTTAGTTGAGTTAAAATCTGGAATCAATGGAACGTTGGAGATGTCTTCTTCTGCCCCTAGTTGGAGTACCACTTTCACTATACTCACGGATAAACAACTTGAAATATCTGTTGAAAATGGAACAAAATATTCAATCAAGAAAAAAGCAGATGATCCCAAAGATCCTATTCAATTTGTACATCAAGATTTTGGAGGTGGATATGGTTTAAATTACCCTAATGGTTATTTAGCACAATTACAAGCTTTTATTAATAGTATAAATAACGACGAAAATACCTGTCCTGATTTTCAGCAGGCATTGATTACTGCGAATTGGATCGAACGCATTCACCAGAAACGTTAATTTGAAAAAACATATTTTACTGTATGATGCGATTGAGTTTGGACATCATAAAAACTATGTTATTTTTTTTGAAAAAAATGTAGTTTCATTCCATTGCAGGGTTTCAATATTTTTTCAAACTTAATCGTTATAATTCTTTAATTCTATTACAAAATTGGTTTAATCCAATGAATTCATTAAAAGTTGATTCGAAATCTTTTGACTCAGTTTTTCAAACAGGTATTTCGTTTATGTTAGCTAATAGTGCATTAAAACGAATCTTAAATGCTTCTTTTTTAACATTTATTCAACAATTATGGGAACCTGATT
>CAZLVX010000128.1:0-5790 GCA_964562965.1 uncultured Lishizhenia sp. | reverse complement strand
AAATTACTAACCTCTGACAAATCACTCGATGCTTTCATGTATGTAAAACTACTTCCTCCAATTACAGCAACAGATAAAGGAAAATTTTTGGACTGTCTAACTGCGCGATATTTTAAAAACCCATCCAAAAGGGAACGATATGGCGCTCCTGTTCCTTTACTACGCCCGAATCCGACCATTAAATCATTTGAAATTCCGTATTCCATCGCAATCCGCATGTCAGATAAATTGTCGAACCCAAACATGTTTTGATAACCTCCATTTACTCCTGCGATATCTCCAAAACGATGCTCAATGCGCATCTCCATATAACCTTTAGCAAGTGTTTCAACTGAATGACCATTAATGATTCTCGTTCCATGGAAAGCTTTCTCAAAATGGATTGTGTCTGAATCAGGCAAATTTAAAGCATATACCGAAGAATCATCACTTTCAACTTGTGCCGTAAGAGGCGAAGTTGAAAGCATTATAAAAGCAATACCGAAGATTTTAGATTTCATTCGTTAAATTTAACAATAAAGTTAACCTATTGTTCTAAAAATAAGGTTTGACGTAGCATATCAATTTTTAGTTGCATGGTAATAATTATTAAATTTGATTAATGAACACTGCCGAACTTTGGCTTCTTGAATTGGGCTTCTCATGGGTCTGGTCTAAGCTTTTGATTTACTTAATTTTACTAGTCTGTTTTATTAGTTTGTCCTTCCTTTTATTCTACTTCAAAAGTTTGTCAAATTATTGGCGAATCCCACTAATGATTTTGATTTCTTTGACACCAGTTCTTACATATTTTGCTATAAACCCCATTTACTCCGGAGACATCTTCGATGAATCTACTGATGTAAAGTCCACGTATGTTTTTCCGAGAAATAAAACCTTGAGTATTTTCGTTTTAAAAGGATGCCCTCATTGTAAAAATACCATTCCTTTTATTGAAAAATTGCACGAACGAAATGAGCAACTCGCCATTCAGTACATTATAATAGGTAAAAATGATGCAAAGTATCCGGGATTTACCAACGAGATACCTAAATTCTGTTCAAAACTTTACGAACCAAATGCAATGGCTGCCGCAACATTAACACAAGGAAATTACCCTTGTTTTGTGCTATCATCAAATGAAAAAGCCGAAAAAAGATGGTTCAATGATAACTTTGGGATGAAAACACTTGATGCAATTGAGTCTTATTTCAATTAAAGATATGTCACCTTTATTAACATGTCTGCCCACTATTAATATTAACTTTGCAAAAAAAACACATGTCCTCACATTTTCACTCCTTAAAAATTAAAGACATTCGTAAAGAGACAAAAGATTGTGTTTCCGTTTCTTTTGAAATACCCAATGAACTCCACGCTGCATATTCGTTTTTACCCGGACAATATTTGACGTTTAAGACAATACTTAATAATTTAGAGGTTAGACGTTCGTATTCACTCTGTTCTGCCCCTAGAGAAAACGAATGGCGCGTTGCCATCAAGCAGGTAGAAAATGGTGTTTTCTCTACTTTTGCTAACAACACCTTAAAAAAAGGTGATATTCTCGAGGTAATGCCTCCAATGGGTAATTTTAAATTGACGGAAGAAGATAAAACAAAATCAATTGTCTTATTTGCTGCAGGTAGTGGAATTACTCCGGTATTTTCAATGCTAAAGACAGTTCTTCAGGATGGGACCGGCGACGTTACTTTGTTCTATGGTAACAAAGGATTTTATGGTGTTATATTCAGAGAAGAGCTTGAAGCTTGGAAAAATAAGTACATGGATAGGCTGCGAATTGTTCACATTTTTTCTCGTGAAAGTCCAGGAAGTAAAATTCAAAAAGGAAGGATAGATAAGGAAAAGTGCAATGATTTATATGACGCATTTTTAGCCAAAACCACTGTTGATGAAGTTTTTATTTGTGGTCCGGAACAAATGATTCTCGATGTAAAAAGTTCACTAACTGAGAAAGGTATTGCCACTTCTAAAATTCATTTCGAACTTTTCGGAACGAACCTGTCCAAAGAAAAATCAACACAAGAAATTCGACCATCTTTGTCAACAAAAGTTGAAATCATATTAGATGATGATTTGATTGATTTCGAACTAGATTCAAATGGACCTACCATTTTAGATGCCGCACAGCAAGCTGGTGCAGACTTACCTTTTGCATGCAAAGGTGGCGTTTGCTGTACATGCAAAGCTCGGGTTTTGGAAGGCACGGTGAGTATGGATGTAAATTATGCATTAACACCGGAAGAGGTAGAACAAGGTTATGTGCTAACCTGCCAAGCGCATCCGACTTCAACCTTTGTGAGAGTATCATTTGACGATTAACTAGAAAAATGGGATTATTTAATATTTTTAAAAAACAAGAAAGTCCGAAAGGTGGATTTAATGAACTTACAATCAAAGATGTTTGTCCTCTAACAAGTGAAAGTGTCAAGATAAGTTTCGCGCTAAGCGATCTTCAAAAAAAAGATTTTCAATTCAAACCTGGACAATATGTGGACATTGAATCTACAATAGGTGGTGAGAAAATAAGAAGATCTTATTCTATTTGCTCCACGAATCCTGATGAATTGTCAATTGGTGTTAAAACGATTCCAAACGGAAAAATGTCCAACTTTCTTCATAAAGTTAAACCAGGCGATTCCTTGAATGTTTCCATGCCTAAAGGTAGTTTTACCACAAGTGGAATAGAAGAGCACATCGTATGTATCGCTGCAGGCAGCGGTATTACGCCGATATTATGCATTTTAAGCCACTCAAAAGCCAAAAAGGAGTTGTTTTACGTGAATAAATCCTTAGACCAAATGATGTTCAAAGAGGAACTACTTAATATGTCTAATTTAACCAAACACTTTTATTTTACTCAAAAGTCTGAAGAAAACTACCTAAAAGGTCGACTTACAAAAGAGGTATTTATAGCTAAAATTAAAGCTGATTTGACCATTTTAAAGGCAACTGCTTTCTTCATTTGTGGTCCACATGAAATGGTGATCGAAATTAAAGAAGCTCTAAAAATGTTTGGAGTTTCAGATAACAAAATAAAAATTGAACTTTTTCAGGCAGTAGTTACTGATATTCCGAAAGAAAATGTTGTCTTTAACGGAGAATCCTCAGTAGAAGTGGTATTAGATGGAGAATCTACAAATTTGATACTTAACTCCACAAAAAAAACAATTTTAGAAATCCTCGAAGCAAAAGGAGTGGATGCACCGTACTCATGCAGAGGTGGTGTTTGTTGTTCTTGCAAAGCAAAAGTTTTGGAAGGGTCCGTCACAATGAAAGTCAATTATTCCTTAACGGATGAAGAAGTTGCTTCGGGATACATATTAGCTTGTCAGGCACTTCCAGCGTCATCGAAAATTAAAATATCCTTCGATGAATAAAAATATTGTAATTGTTGGCGCCAGCCGAGGCATTGGATTAGAACTCACGCGTATTTTTGCCGAACAACAAGACATAAAGGTCTTCGCCCTAGCACGAAATTACAATTCATTGAAAAATGAATTCAGCTCAAATCCAAATATTGCCGTTTTTCCATTTGATTTAGAAGGTGATATTCATCAACAACTCGCAAAAATTCCTTTTCCTGAACAAGGAATCGACTACTTAATTAATAATGCAGGTTATTTAATCAAAAAGCCCTTTGAGATGATTTCCGGACAAGATTTTTCAAAATCTTTTTCTATTAATGTAATTGGCGTCATGCAAACCGTACAATTTTTATTGCCTAGATTTAATTCAACATTTAGTCATGTAGTTAATATTAGTTCCATGGGAGCATTCCAAGGATCAGTCAAGTTTCCTGAATTAAGTGCCTATGCTGCATCCAAAGCGGCGCTTTGTAATTTCACTGAGCTTTTTGCAGTAGAATTTTCCGAAAGTAACATAAAAATGAATTGTTTGTGTTTAGGGGCCGTGCAAACTGAAATGTTAGAAGAGGCTTTTCCTGGTTATATTGCGCCAGTTTCCGCAATTGAAATGGCGCAATTTATAGCTGATTTCACCTTAAGAAGTGGAAAAATACTAAATGGAAAAATCATTCCCGTTAGTTTAAGTACGCCATAATTTTAATTATTCAATTACTTTTCTTACTTTAGTTGCTGAAAATGAAACTGAAAGCTCTCCAATTCGTCTTGATATGTTCATTATGGAATTTTTCCATTGGACAAGATATTCACTGGTCTCAATTTAACGATAACCAATTGTATCAAAATCCAGCACATACTGGTCACTTTGATGGCGACTATCGTTTTATCGGAAATTACAGAGATCAATGGCGTAGCGTTACTGTTCCTTTTAGCACTTTTTCTACATCGGTAGATGCCCGATTTAAAAAATGGGGTTTTGGAATATTGGCATTTCACGATCAAGCTGGAGATGGAAAGTTTCGAACAATAGAAGCGCAAGGTAATATTTCGCGTTCCTTCAAGTTAATGAAGGACTCTAGTCAGGTATTGCGTTTTGGGGTTAATTTTGGCATGAACCACAGACAAATAAATTGGGATTTACTTTATTTCGACAATCAGTACAACGGTTATATTTTTGATCCAACTGCCCCTACTAACGAGAATTATCAAACCGCTAGAAAAACAAATGCGAGCGTTGGCGTAGGTGTTATGCATGAATGGAATTCAAAGACAAGGACAAAATTACAAACCGGATTTGGGGCCTACAATTTGAATCAACCTAATCAGGGATTTTACACGGAAGAAATTAAACGAGACATGCGCTTTACTGGATTTGTGAAAGCGGTGATACAGGTAAATCCAACCTGGGATATTATCCCCTCTGTTCAGTATTCGCATCAAGGAATCTACCGTGAACTTTTAATGGGTTCATCAGCAAGGTTGCATCTTTCTTCAAAACCTAAGTCATATCAAGCACTTTATTTTGGTTTTTGGAACAGAGGTAATGATGCCGCTTATGCTTCTTTGGGATATGATTACAACGATTTTTTTGTTGGCTTAAGTTACGATATTAACTATTCCAAATTAGTTCCAGCAAGCAATATGCGTGGGGGTGTTGAAGTAGCCCTTCGATATGTAATTAGAAAATTCAAACCAAAACGCATTATCCATCGGGTATGTCCAGACTATATATAAGTTTTATTCTTTTTCTTCCTTTTCTTGTTTTCTCTCAAAAAACGCGTCAGCTTGTAAAATTTGCAGACGAACAATATCAAAAAGGGGATTATTATTACGCGTTAGAGTATTACAAACAAGCTTTAGGTAAAGATTCTACCAATTTAGAAATTCAATGGAAATATGCAGAAGCGTTAAGAGCTTATAAAAACTATAGCGATGCAGAGAAGCAGTACGCTAAGGTTTATGCTCGAGAGCAAGCAAAAATTTACCCTTCCAGTATACTTCAGTTGGGCTTAATGCAAAAGCAAACTGGAAATTATAAAAAAGCAAGTGAAACTTTCAAACTTGCCGCTAAGCTTTATGAAAAAGATAAATCCAGCTATTTATATAAAAAAGCAGAAAAAGAAATCCAATCGACTCTGTGGGCAATATCCCAATACAGCGATACTGTAAAACCAATGGACAAATTACCTCTAACTGTCAACTCTTTTGATGCTGAATTCGGACATAGTGTGCGTGATAATCAATTAATTTTTTCCTCGTTGAGGGCGGATTCAATAAAGGAGCAAGAGCAAGAGGTTTATTCTCGTTCATATAAAACTCGATTGTATAAAGCAGAAATAAAAGATGGGGATTACTTGAAAAACGAGAGAATTGATACCCTGTCTTTCGACAAGTTTAACACAGGTAATGGATGCTTTAGTGTAGACGG
>CAZLVX010000127.1:0-6249 GCA_964562965.1 uncultured Lishizhenia sp. | reverse complement strand
GATTTATGTGTGGTAATAAGAAACGAATGGTGCTGATCAACCAATGACTTAAAAGACTCCATACTAATGTTTTTGTTGCATCTGCTCATCCTCTTCTTTGTCAGGAGGAAACAATTTTGGCTCGTCTTTTTTGTTCTGAAGGTGATCTAACATATCTTCAATCTGTGAAATACTCACACGCTTAGCAATTATCTTTTTGTCTTTGTCTAAAATATATACAACTGGGGTACTAAAAATATCATATGTCGTTTGATAATTCAATGATTCTAAGGTTGTCGGTTTCTTTCGTGGATCACCAGGAACAGGCACAAGACTATTCGGATCTTTTTTAGCTAATTCATATAATTTATCTGTAACTGCCACATTAATAAATTCTAACTTATTTTCCCTGATAAACTTTTTCCAACCTTCAAAATCTTTCCCGATAGCCTTCCCAATAGCGAATACCTCTACGTTGCGAGCTTTCAATTTTTTCAAATACAATTCATTTAATTTCGGTGTTGTTTTCTTACAGTGGCCACATTCCGGATCCCAAAAATATAAAATGGTATATTCTGCATTTAAGCTGTAAAAATCTTGCCACTTGCTATCCGTTGTATCTTTAAGTATCAAATTAGGTGGCCTTACTCCTACCACAAGATTTAGTTTGTTTTCTATGTTGTCACACAAATCTTTTAGTTTATCCTCTGTAACCCAGAACGCAGGTGATTTCCCTTCAGCATTCTTAGAACAATAATAACGATTCACCATGTACAAGTAGACCTTATCCATTCCCATTATTTCACTTTTTCCGTAGGTTGAAGTTATCCAACCCACGCAGTATTCAAACATTTTAGATTTCGGGTCTAACCTATCGCAAAAATCGAATGCATAGCGAATTACAGTGTCCCAATGTTGGATCATCATATTCTTTCCAAAATAGAATTCGAGTTTATTGTGAAAAACAGGATTATTCACAAGCGCATCGAACTTTAAGTCAACATTATCCCAAAAATGACTTCTATAATATTTAAACTTAAATTCAGGATCAATTTCTTTTCCATCTTTATCTTTTGGGCTTTCAGGAATTTCAACTTCCATTGACATTTTAACAATTCTACCTACCATTTTGGAGGAATGCGTGGTGATTAGGTTTTTTTGATAAGCATCTACTTCTTTATTTAACGCGTCAATTTTGTCCGTTAGAGATTTATAGCCATCGTCTTCTTTTTTAAACTTATTTCTTTCTTCAGAAAGTTTATTTACCTCTACCTTCTTTTCAGTAATGAAGTTTACATAGGGTACAAATACCCGATTTTCTTCAGACTTTTTGACCTTCATGTTTTTCATAAAGTCAGGAGCAGAAGTTTCTAATTGAACTTCCTCGTTGTTGTAAATAAACTCGAAATACTTTTGTCCAGGAAGCAAAAGACCTACAATTCCGGGAACCTGCTTTTTTCCATCAAAAATCACTTCTCCGTTCTTCATCTCCGCAGTATCTGCGTAATATAACTTTTGGCCGTAATATTTAATTAAATGAACGGTGGTGTCTTTTTGACCGAGCACTTTGATTCTAATTTTCTGTGCATTTGCTAGGTTCACTAAACAAATAAACAATAACAAGGCTTGTATTCTTTTCATGATGCAAATTTACAATTACGAATATCGATTTAATTTAAATTACTTACTTATTATTAACATTTCTTTAACCTATTTATTGAATAAATGCAAAACATTCTTCCTGGCAGAAAGAGTGCCAATGCCAACAAAAAGGAGAAAACTGACGGGTAAGATAATAACAGCTATCACACTAAGATCCTCATTCAGGTATATTCCACCAATTTGGAGCGTTTTATTAATCCACCATTTGAGAATAAAAAACAATCCAAAGGCGGCAATCAACGAAACTGCAAAAACAATCGAAAAATATTGAATAAAAAGACGGGCGATGTAATATGGCGAGTAACCAATTCTCAAAAGTGTTTTCACTTCGTATCTATTTTGAGAAAGCAATAAGTGCATATACTGCAGTAAAACAAGCACCGAACTGATTACGGCAACAATAGAGACAACTAGTACAATGAAAATCAGCGTTGAAATGATACTTTTTAACCTACCAACAATCATTTGAGCTTTTTTAGGTTCTAAACCTTTTTCATTTAAATATTTTTCTAGACTTCCAAATTGACCTTCTTTACCTTTTATTATCACTTGAGTGATCTTTCCATCTTGATTTTCTCCATACTTTGAATTAGCGTAATTCATAAATTCCATCGGCACAAGTAAGGCCGAAATTTCATTTGTAAAACCAATTATTCGTGCATTTAACCATTCCTCTCCTTTTGGACCGGAAATCCTTAACTTGAACGGAATGGAAGTTGCCACTTCGTCGGAAATTTGAGGAATACCTGCCGAACTCATGAATGTATTCAACATAACCACAAAGTCGCGCGGCATGATAATAGGTAATTCTTTGGATTCCGGACTCCATGCCCAATTCGATGCGTTAGCATCCAAAAATTCTTTGTCGATTGATTGAATAAAAGCATCTGTTTTGAATGGCGGAACTAAATCACTATTCGTTTCTAACCAAACCCGAAAGTTATTCGATTTAACTGCTTGAACTTTTTCCACGAAAGGCTGCTGTTGAATTTCTGAAATTTCTTCCGCGGTAAAATCATTATTAGACAAATTAAAAGTGCTAGCAGAGGTAACTTTTCGCTGCACAATTACAATATTAGCCCCTAGAACTTCACTTCCTTCTCCAAATTCGTTAATGCGGTATAAAAAATGTGCTGAAGTGATAAGAAAAGTCATTCCAAGTAATGCACCAATCGCAGCAATTCCCAATTGCTTTTTGTCTTGATTCCTGAATAACAATTTCTTCAACACGGCTAAAGTTTTATTTCTTTATCAATACTAATTTTATCCGTAGGATCGAGGGTAGTAAGAATCAATCCAGCACTGAGCTCTTTACATCTTTCTTCAATCAATGATATTGCAAGCCTTGTATTTTGTTCGTCTAGATGTGAGAATGGCTCATCCATTACAATGGTTTCAAATGGTTGAGAAAGCGCTCGTAGAATTGCAAGCCTTTGTTGTTGACCCATTGACATAATACCAGCAGGCGTATTCCATTTTGTTTCAATTCCTAAATAAGCTGCCCATTCTTTAAGTTTCTCAATCGCCATTCCTCCTTTCAAGCGCGTGTTAATTAAAAGATTCTCTTCAGAAGATAAAGTTGGAAACAACTGCAAATCTTGAAAAACAAAAGAAAATTTGGTTTGCCTTATTTCTAACCAATCTAAAACTGAAAAAGTATGTGTAGCTGCAGAATTAAATGATAATTCTCCTTGGTAATCATGTCGAAGTCCTGCAAGAAGATGTGTAAATGTTGTTTTTCCTTTTCCGCTCGCTGCATTAATTAGTACTTTTTGACAGCTTTCAATGACGTGGTAATTATTCCATAGGCTGTCTGCAGCATGAGGATATTCCTTTAAAGGATCAGGTAGGATATTATCAAATACAATTTTCATTCGGAGGTGAGTTTTTCAAGAATCATTCCATTATTTTTCAATTCGGAAATTACTTGTTCAAACAAAGCTATTTCACTGTACGGATCCAAATAAATCAGGTTTTCATACCTCTTGAGCCAAGTCAATTGTCGTTTTGCATAATTCCTGGTGTGTTGCTTTATCTTTTCTATGACGTGAAACTTGTCCAAATTTGATTCAAACCATTCTTGGTAGCCAACCGTTTTTAAAGGAATTAATTCTGAATATTTCTCCAACTCAAAAACTTCCTTTTCCAAACCTAATTGTACCATTTCGTCTACTCGCGCATTTATTCTTGAATAAAGATCTTCTCTTTTCCATTCAATGCAAAACCTTTGGTATGGGATAGAAATAGGATTTAATTCCCCAGTTTTTAAATTTTGCAACGAATCACCTGTAATTTTCAAAATTTCTAAAATGCGTAGCAGTCTTCTGGAGTTATTCACGTCTACTTGATCAAGAGCGTTACCATCTAATTTTATTATTTCTTCTTTTAAAAATGAAATTCCTTTTTCGTTGAACTGCTTATTAATTTCTGCTTTTAATTTCGCATCTCTCGGAAGGTTATCAATACCATTCAAAAGTACATCTACATATAAACCAGATCCACCAACGAGTACGAGAACATCTTTTTGGATAAAATAATTCTGAATTAAATCCCTAGCCTCAGTAGCAAAACTAACTGCTGTCATTTCGTCTAAAATAGAATGTGAGGCAATAAAATGATGTTTAACTTCTGATAATTCATGTGCCGCAGGACGAGCGACACCTATATTTAATTCTTTAAAAATTTGTCTAGAATCGGCTGAAATAATTTCAGCACCAAAGAATTTCGCTATATCAATGGATAAACCTGTTTTCCCTGAAGCTGTGGCGCCTTGCACCACGATTATCATTTTTTTCAATTCATCGCCTTATATCCGTTGTAAATTTCGAAAATTCTGCGCACATAAAATGCAGCATGACCTCTGTAAGCTCCACATTTTACAATCGGTAATCGGTAATAATTTGAATTACGAAGTTTTAAAACTGCTTTTTCGACATTTCCATCCCAAATTAGTGGGTTTAAATTTAGCTTTTTTGCGAGCCGCTGTGCGTCTTCGATATGGCACCTACCTGCATTGTAAGAGGCCAAAGTAAATTTTACGCGCTGTGTCATGTCTGGAATTTTATTCCAATCATCCATAGAAGAACTTAAAAGTTTCATTCCAGCAATCAATTGTTGTTCAACAGATGAAGAAGGAGAAATGCCATATTTTCTACCTGTTGCAGGCATGAACTGTATAATCCCAAACGAACCACCCATTCCCCTTGCTTGAGGATTAAAATTTGATTCCTTTTGAGCAATTGCTGCTAACAACTTCCAGTCCCAACCGCTATTTTTAACAACGCTCTGAAAAGATTTATCAAAAGGTGTAAGTTTTCCTTTTTTCGGTATAAAATTAACTGGCAGCTCTGAAACTGCGTAGTCAAAATAGCGCCTCTTGAGTTGTGTAAATGCTTCAGACCTTATGTACTCATTTAGAAATTGATCTAATTTACTTTTCAAATCTACACTTGAATTTCTCAATCCGAAGGCCAATTTTTGAGGAAACGATAAGACTAATGACACATCAATATTTTCATATAAATCTTTTGAAATTCTGGCTAAATTTTCATGTGCAACAGTAAAATCAATTTTACCTTCATCTACTAATTCTATTAAGTCTTCCGTAATGGGATCTTCTTCATAAACTTTAATATTTATATCAATCCCGATTTCGTCCTCTAAATACTCTAATCTTTTTTGAAAGCTTGAGTTTTTTCGAACATAAACCGTTTTTTTATCCAAATCTTGAACAGAATTTATTTTTTTTCCTTTCCGCTGAATCAATACCTGCGGAGAAGAATAATGAGGAGAAGTAAATTTTATGTCTTGCACATTAGAAAGTGATACACTCAAGTTTGCAGCAATAATATCTCCTTCCCCATCTTTTAAGTATTTTACCAACTTATCACTTTCACTAACCACCTTAATTTCTAATGGCAAATTCATTTTTTTAGCAAAGGAATCCAAGATTTCATATTCAAAACCTAGTTTTTTCTCCCGGTATTCGTAGTACGAAAGAGAACTATTTTCAGTAAGTACAATCAGTTTGCCTCTTCTATTAATTTCATCAAGATCTATTGATTTTTCTTTTTCATCGGGATTGTAACTGCAAGATTGCAGCACAACTAGAAAGACAGAAATTAAAAACACTCTAAAAATCAACATTTTATAAAATGTAGTTTATACGCTCAATTAAGAATAAAGTTTCTGTTTATTTATTTGTGAGATTAAAAAAAAAACAGCATATTTGAAGAGATAAAGAGGAGCATATGAACAACGATCAAAACGAAATTTATTCTAAGGTTGTAAGAGCAGGAAAGAGAACATACTTTTTTGACATTAAATCAACGAAAAGTAATGATTTGTACATTACCCTCACGGAAAGTAAAAAAACTTTTGGTGAAGACGGAGATGGAAACTATCAAAAGCACAAAATATTCTTGTACAAAGAAGACTTCGAAAAATTCAGAGAGGGCTTGGATGATGTCCTAACGAAAATTGAAGAATTAAAAAATCAATAATTTTTTTTCATAATTAGAATTAATCGCTATATTTGCACTCTCAAAAAACAAAGGGGGTTTAGCTCAGCTGGTTCAGAGCATCTGCCTTACAAGCAGAGGGTCGGCG
>CAZLVX010000126.1:1655-6411 GCA_964562965.1 uncultured Lishizhenia sp. | reverse complement strand
AAAATGTTTGGAATGTTCTATGAATTTGAAGGAGATATGGCCACAAGTTTTCAGTTTTATGTTACTGATTCTTTACGGCATTTTATTTGGGGCCAAGTCTTAATGGATTTTCAGGCCCTCGAAAAAGAGGGAATACCAACTGATTCCGAAACAAAATCGAGAATTCGCGATTACATTAGAAAAGATTTAGAGGTATTCATTGACCGTTTAAATTGGAGAAAATGAAATATATTTTGGGATTAGGATCTAATCTCGGAAATAAGACACAAAACCTTAACGAAGCAATTTTTCAACTCGGTCAAAAAGTTGGGATTGTACAGGAAGTATCTTCATTTCACAAATCAAAACCTCATGGTTTTTCCTCTGAAAATAACTTTTTAAATTGCTGTCTTTTGATTGAAAGTCAATTAAAACCGGTAAAATTACTGGGTGTTATAAAGAATATTGAAAAAAACATGGGCAGACAATACATGAAGGAAGGTTATGAGGATAGAATAATTGATATTGACATTATACTTTCAGAGAGTAAATTTTCAAGTAAAATGTTGAACATCCCTCACAAAAACTATCTTGAGAGAGATTTCGTGTTATTTCCTTTATCTGAAATATCTGAATTTCAGGATATAAACACATTTATGAAGGTATCACAATTAATTAAATGACAGATTAAAAAAAATAATAGAAAATAAGTCAATCAAACATTTTAGATATTATCTTTGCAGCTGTAAAATATAAAATATGAATAAATTAGTTGGATTTTTAGGTGGAGTGTCGATAGTTATTATGTCTGCCTCGTGCGATTTAGTTAAAGATTTTACATATACTGTGAATCCAAATCCACTTGAATTAAAGGGTGACAGTGTTAAATTTTCTGTTAGCGTGAACGTGCCTGAAAAAGGATTAAAAAAGAAAGTACGTGCCGAAATCACGCCGAAATTGGGTGCAACTTCTTTAGGTACTTGGGTTGTTCAAGGCGAGAAAGTTACTGGAAACGGAACAACAATTTCATTCAAACCTGGCGGTGTTGCAACATTTGATATGACAGTTGCTTATACGTCTGAAATGGAGGCTGCTGATTTAGTTTTAACAGGAAAAGTCTTTAAAGGTAAAAAAGAGAAGTCCAAAGAAGCTATTCCAGATACTAAAATTGCGGATGCTACTATCATTACTCAGTTGCTAGTTAATAAGTCTTTTAAAACGTTAACGATAGCTGACAACTTAAAGAGATCAAACGAAAAAACAATTGAAGCAAAAATTAATTTTGAGAGAGGTAAATCTGCGATTCGTCCAAACGAAATGAAAGATAAGGATGTTATTGAAATGGTAAATTGGGTTAAAAAGAATCTCAGCAATCCAAAAATAACCATTAACTCAATAGAAATTAAAGGTTATGCTTCTCCTGATGGTGAGGAAGCTAAGAATGACGGGTTGTCAATGGATCGCGCTGAGGCTGGTAAGAAAGCGATAATGGAAGTTTTCAAGAAAGCGAAAATTACTGTTTTATCTGACCCTTCAAAATATAGCACGGCAAAATTTGGAGAGGATTTCGAAGGATTTGCAGCTCAGTTAGCAGTTACGAAGTCAATCACAGAATCGGATAAAGAATTGTTCAAACGAATTATTAATATGAATTCGGATCCTGCTGCTCGAGAAAGAGAGATGGTTAATCTTGGCAAGTCCTATGTGGCTTTGGAGAAAGATGTTTTCCCTGCAATACGTCGATCATCAATAATAGTTAATTATACCGAGCAAGGTTTAACTGATGACGAATTAAAATCAGCAGCTGCTTCGAACCCTTCAACTCTTACTGTCGAAGAGTTGTTGTTTACAGCTGAGAAATTACTTACTAACGTAAATGATAAAGTTTCATTGTACGCGTCAGGAGTTCAAACCTATTCAAATGACGAAAGAGTACAAAACAACCATGGTGTTGCTCTATACTTAAATGGAAAAATGAATGAAGCTGCTGCTTCATTTCAAAAAGCTGCGTCTATTAAATCGAATGACGTAACTAACAACAATTTGGCTGCAATAGCAATGTCAAAAGGAAATAGAGCAGAAGCGAGAAAATTAATGACGCAAGCGAAGAAAGGTAGTTCTGTTTTAAATACCGTTTCAATTGCTTATAATACAGCAATTCTAGATGTTCTTGATGGAAATTATTCAGCTGCTGTGAATGGTTTTACCGGAAATTCATTCAATAAGGCATTAGCTGAAGTATTAACTGGAAAGTTAGATGCTGCTAAGTCTACATTAAAGCAGTTAACTCCAGATGCAATGACTCATTATTTGTCAGCTGTAATTGCTACTCGCTCAGGCGAATCAGTTGATGCTGTGGTAAATCATTTGAAAAGTGCATTTGCTTCCAATCCTAGCTTGAAAGAAAAAGCATCAAAAGATAGAGAGTTTATTAAATTTATGAAAGACGGAACATTCACCGGGGCTGTGAATTGATCCGAATAAGAATTTAAACTAAGTCAATGGCTATCTATTTGGATAGCCATTTTTTTTAGGTATGAATTTTTTTCAAGTACTCTTGTTCTAATTGTCTAGGGCAAGCAATTAAGTTGGTCTCACATTTAAGAAAATATGTATCCATCAAGGTAGTGTAACCAATGTATCCGGATAGCTTAGTGCAATGGAGCAACAAATGGTCTAATTCTTTCCAATTCGAACTTAGATAAAGTGGAACACTAAGATTTTTGGCTATTACTATTCCATCTTTTGGACCGATCACTCCATCAATTGAGTCGCTTTCGAAAGCAGCGATAAGGTTTCCCCAATAAGTACTTGGACCGCTAAGAACCAAATAATGACCTTTCTTAGTTTCTGATGGTTTTTGATTTTCGAATCTGGAAAGCAAACCAATATTAAAACACTTCATTGTTTTGTTATGAGAACTAAGTTTTCCGGCTAATTTTAGTTTAGGGTCGTCAACAACCCAAATTTCATTAAACTTTCTAATAAGCTTTAAATGATAATTATTTAGAATCGATAAATACCTTGGCAAAGGTAAATTTACTTGATGTGTTAAAAAAACAGAAGGAGTTGTAACGCTGTAAAACCCATATCGATGATCTGAAATTACTAAATCAATTTCCTTTTTCTTGCAGATTATTTCACATTGCCCATGTTCATACTTCATGTGTTTGTCGAGATTGACGTAATTAGACAAAAGACTGTTAGCTAAACTTTTTCGTTCCTTAAATAGAAACGGGTATCCTAATAATTCAACAAATTCTATTTCGCTATGGTATTGTTCTAAAATTTCACGTTGTTGACTGTCACAAGCAACAATTATTTCATTTTTATACTTTAGCTTTTCAATAAGAGCAATACATCGCGATACATGCCCCATACCCCAATTCAATGGAGAGAGAAGTATTTTTTTTTCTTGGATTTCAGTTAATCGCATGATTTCGACTTTAAAATTAGTTAAAAAAAATCCCAAGATTCATTTAGAATATCTAATTTTAGACACTTAATTAAATAATACTATGGACGGAAAAGAATTTAGAAAATATGCAACAAAACACATGGGAATAAACAGCATGTTTGTGGACCATTATATCGAATCATCATTAACACCTTATATAATCGAAGAGCGTCCCTTGAACATGACGCAAATGGATGTTTTTTCAAGATTGATGATGGATCGTATCATTTTTTTAGGGACAGGAATAAATGATCAAGTTGCCAATATCATTAATGCTCAATTACTCTTTTTGGAATCTGTTGATGCAAAAAAAGATATACAAATTTACTTAAATTCTCCTGGAGGATCTGTTTATGCTGGTTTGGGAATATACGACACCATGCAATATATTCGACCTGATGTTGCAACAATTTGTACGGGAATGGCTGCTTCAATGGGAGCTGTTTTACTTTGTGCGGGAGCTGATGGGAAAAGAAGTGCCTTGAAACATTCTCGAGTAATGATACATCAACCACTTGGTGGAGCACAAGGTCAAGCCTCAGATATCGAAATTACAGCAAGAGAAATCCAAAAGTTAAAAAAAGAACTTTATGATATTATTGCGACTCATTCGAAACAAGACTACGAAAAAGTTTGGGCTGATTCAGATAGAGATTATTGGATGACTTCTGAGGAAGCAAAAGCTTATGGAATGGTAGACGAGGTGTTGATTAGAAATCCTAAATAAAGTGTCAAAAAAAGAGGCAGTTTGTTCATTTTGTGGTTCTGATCGTCAGTCGGTTGGAATGTTGATAGCTGGAGTTTCCGGGCATATTTGTGACAATTGCGTGGAACAAGCTGGTAAAATTATATTAGAAGAAAAGCGACATGAACAACCAGTTCAAAAAAACACTTCTCCCTCTAAATTAGCTTTACCTATACCTGCAAAAATTAAAGCAACACTAGATGAATTTGTAATTGGTCAGGAAGATGCAAAAAAAGTTCTTTCGGTAGCGGTTTATAATCATTACAAGCGACTGAATCAAGAACAAATTGACGACATCGAAATTGAAAAGTCAAATGTAATTTTAGTAGGAAGAACTGGAACAGGGAAAACCCTTTTGGCCAAAACAATTGCGAAAATGTTAGATGTCCCATTCTGCATTGCTGATGCTACGGTTTTAACAGAAGCGGGTTATGTTGGTGAAGATGTTGAAAGTATTTTATCACGACTATTACAAGCATCCGATTATAATGTTGAAAATGCACAAAGGGGAATTGTTTTTATTGACGAAATTGATAAAATTGCGCGTAAAAGTGATAATCCATCGATCACGCGTG
>CAZLVX010000126.1:0-1645 GCA_964562965.1 uncultured Lishizhenia sp. | reverse complement strand
TTCCACCACAGGGAGGAAGAAAACATCCGGAACAAAAAATGATTCAAATTGATACGCGAAATATTCTCTTTATTTGCGGTGGAGCTTTTGATGGAATTGAAAGAATTATAAGTAGTCGGGTTAATAGGAAAGCTATTGGGTTTAGTAATATAGAAGAGGAGTCAATACAAGACGATAACTTACTGAAACATATTACTCCTACGGATATTCGCTCTTTTGGATTAATACCAGAACTTATCGGCCGGTTTCCTGTCCTAACTTACCTAGAGCCTTTAGACGAAAAAGCATTGAAAAGAATTCTGACGGAACCAAAAAATGCAATAATTAAGCAATATACTCGGTTGTTTGAGATGGACGGAATTCAACTAAAATTTGACAAGGATTCATTGGATTATATTGTTCACAAAGCGGTCGAATATAAGCTAGGTGCCCGGGGACTAAGGTCAATATGTGAAGCCATATTGTTAGACGCAATGTTTCAAGCGCCAGGGAACAAGGAAAAAGAACTTTCTGTTACTTTATCCTATGTGGAAAGTGCATTTAAAAAATCAAAATTGTCAAAACTTAAAGTGGCGTAAACATTTTTAGTTTTATTCGTGTTGTTGTAAATTTGTAGATTCAATTAAATTATAGAATGAAAGTTATTCAATTTAGAGAAGCGTTGCGAGAGGCAATGTCAGAGGAGATGAGAAGAGATTCGTCAGTATTTTTGATGGGAGAAGAAGTTGCAGAATACAATGGTGCCTACAAAGTTTCTCAAGGAATGCTAGATGAGTTTGGTCCGAAGCGCGTAATAGACACTCCGATTGCAGAGTTAGGTTTTGCAGGAATAGCAGTAGGAGCTTCCATGAATGGATTGCGACCGATAGTAGAATTTATGACATGGAATTTTGCGATACTAGCAGCTGATCAAATTATTAATTCTGCTGCGAAAATGCTACAAATGTCTGGTGGACAGTATCATTGCCCAATTGTATTTCGTGGAGGTAATGGTCAAGCTGGCCAACTTGCAGCGACTCATTCTCAAAGTTTTGAAGCATTTTATGCCCATGTTCCAGGCTTGAAAGTCATTACGCCGTCAAATCCCGCAGATGCCAAAGGATTACTCAAAGCTGCTATCCGCGATAACGATCCTGTAGTTTTTCTTGAATCAGAAAAAATGTATGGTGACAAGGGTGAAGTTCCAGAAGGAGAGTATATCATTCCTATTGGTGTTGCAGACATAAAAAGAAAAGGTAGTGATGTAACTTTAGTGACCTTTGGAAAAATTATAAAAGTAGCTCACGAAGCAGCCGAAGTTTTGGCAAAAGAAAATATTCACTTGGAAATAATTGATTTGAGAACTATTCGCCCTATCGATTACCAAACAGTGGTTGATTCAATCAAAAAAACAAACCGTTGTGTTGTGCTAGAAGAGTCATGGCCATTAGCGTCTATAGCATCGGAAATATCCTATCACTTGCAGCGCTATGCATTTGATTACCTTGACGCACCTGTTATGCGAGTTATGCAAACCGATACTCCATTTGCATTTTCACCGACATTAATTGATGCGGCACTGCCAAATGTTGATAGAGTTGTTGCGGCAGTTAAATCTGTTCTCTATAGAAATTAATAAAAGTGTTTAGCATTTATTGTAAAGCCT
>CAZLVX010000125.1:0-6499 GCA_964562965.1 uncultured Lishizhenia sp. | reverse complement strand
TACCACCCAATTCTAATTTTCAAGCAATTTTTGATACATTGCCGATTGCGCTACCAGAAAAATATGTTGTTTTAAATATGCTCAATACACGATATTTATCATTTAATCCGGGTTCTACGGCTCTTAAAAATAAGGGGGCAAATGGCAATGCTTGGTTTGTTGGGCAGATAAAAAAAGTAGACAACGCTAATGATGAAATGAATATTCTCGGTAAATTAAATAGTAAAAAAGAAGCGGTATTGAACATAAAAGATTTTGCTGATTTAGGTAGTGTTCTTTCGACGACTTATGCCGTAGACTCGTCCTGTACTGTTCACATGACTTCTTATGATGTGAATTCTATTTCTTATCAGTCAAATTCAAAAGTTGAAGCCCCCGCAATTTTCAGCGAGATTTATTATCCGGAAGGTTGGAACTGTTATATCGATGGAGAGAAAACGGATAAAATATTTAGGGCAAATTATATTTTAAGAGGGGCTCTAATTCCGGCAGGTAAACATAAAATAGAATGGAAATTCGAACCAGAGAGCTTTAGTTCTTCAAGTACGACCTCTATGGTTGGGTCAGGTCTACTTTTTGCTTTCGTATTCGGGTCTTTAGGTTTTTTACTTTTTGGATCAATGAAGTCTAAAGGTAAAGAACTGACCAATCAGGAATAGTGTTCGACCATTTGGAAAGTTTAGCTATAATTTCCTTATTCATAGATTTGTCTAAAGAATTAGTTAAGTTGGCACAAACCTCTTTTCCTACCTCGGATATTTCATTTACTTTAATGTAAGCTATATTTCTTTCGTCCAAAACAGCGTACGGTAACCATGCACCAGTAATAACAGTTGAACATGCATACAAGTGTTCTTGCATGGCTCCTGAAAAAGAATCTGTAGTTTGAACTTGAATCATAATATCAACTGAGGATCGATACACTGCTAATTCTCTATCGGATAATCGCTCTCTTATTAATAGAAATTTAAGACCACTCTCTTTTAAATAAGTTATGACTTGATCTACATGAGCTGTATTTTCATAAAGTTGCAGAGTTAAAACCACAGACGACAAACTGGACTTAACATTTTTTAAAGATTCTATAATTTTGAGAAGATTTTGATTCATTGAACCGTTGTATCCGCAAGCTAAAATTATTTCCGAGGGTAAAATTCCATTTCTTTGCTTCCAATTCAATATATCTGAATGAGAAACTGCGTCAATTTCATCTAGAATATTTAAACCAAAGCGTACTAATCGATTATTATTTGATGATACGTTAAACTTAGTGCAAAAGGCTTTTAATGTTGATGGATTGGTTGCACTTATTAACGATGATTCTTTTGCCATTTTAGCGATAAGTAAATTCATATACCATTTCGATTTATAGAAATCACCACCAAAAACGGTAATTATAATTTTTGAGCTCTTTTTTTTTAACTCATTCCAGAAATAACGATAAGATGCTGAAACATATAAGATGTGAATTACATCGTATTTCCCTTCGACCTTTTGAATTAATTTCTTCATTTGTACTGCCACGTAAAAAGCCTTGATTATTTTTTTACTGGCTTTTGGATTTGAATCGTCAACACAATACGAATGATGAAAGGGTGAACACTCCGATTTTATTGTTTGATCGGATAAAATGTCAATTTGCAAATCAGGATTATAGGCTATTAATTTTTTAGCCAATTGAATGATTAAGAAGCTATTTGCATTTCCAATAAATAGAATCTTTTTCATTTCACAAACTATTCAATAATTGATCAACTTCAGCCGCTAAATTATAGCGATTGAACCTTGTTAAATCACGTGGTAATTCCCCAAGATTCAGGCAATCATTTACAATTTTACTGTCAATTTCCTCTTCAAAATCAAATACACAACAATTACCAAAACTCTTTATTGCTCCTGCTGCATCACCATCCTTTGGGCCAATTACAATCATAGGTTTTCCTGTTGCCAAATATTCATATAATTTATTCGGCATAATACCTTTTGCATTCGGTGTATTGTTCAGAGGGAGAAGGCATATGGAAGCATAAGAAAGGGCTTCTATCACTTTCCCGTGAGGCATGAAATTTTCGAGTTGAAGATATTTTGATAAACCAATTTTTTCTAATTCTTGAAGGACAGAAACGTCAACAGCGCCAATTAATTGAATTTTTAAATTTTTTTTCCAGTCTTGATTGCTCTTGACAATTTCGCCTAGAAACTTCCAAAATTTAATGGGATTTCGATCTGCGTTCAGCGAGCCATGATGAAAAACCAGAAGTTTATCCGATTTTTTCGAGGTGAAGTTTTTAAAGTCTTCAAAGGCAAATCCGTTTGTTATTACCTCAATTTTTCGATTGGCAATTTCTTTGAATTCGTTTGCCATTTCATACGTTACAGCAACTACAGCATCTGAATTTTTTAATACGTTTAACTCTAAATTCTTATGCTTGGCTAATGTTTTTTTTGTCATCGGTAATTTAGGGAACCAATCGATATTTGTCCATGGGTCGCGAAAATCTGCCAACCATTTAATTTCAATTTTTTCTTTCACACCGGCGGCAATAAGATGCGTACTATGAGGGGGACCTGTAGAAATTATATGAGTAAATTGTTCTTTTTTGTGAAGTTCAATAATTTCTTTGATCGAAGGACGTATCCACATCATTTTGGCATCAGGGATAAACACGTTAGCTCTGACCCAAAGTGAAAATTTCTCAAGAGAAGATAATTTCTTTTTTTCTTGTAAAAATCCGGTTTGTATGCGTTGTGATTTCTTTTTACCAGTAATTTTTCGATATAAATCAAATGGCTCCCAAATTTTTGATGGATATACCCTAATTCCTTCCACAAGTTGAAGTAATTCCGGATCGTTTACGGCAGATTCCGCATTTACGGGTGTAAATACAGTTACATCCCAACCAAATTCTTTCAAATAACGCGAAAAGTGCATCCAACGTTGCACACCAGTCCCTCCATTCGGCGGCCAGTAATAGGTTATGATAAGAACTTTTTTCAATTTAATTTAGTTCGTATAGCCTCAATTGCTGTAGCCAATCCTGCTGAATTCTTACCTCCTGCCGTAGCAAAGAATGGTTGTCCACCACCACCACCTTGAATGTGAGAGGAAACTTCTCTTATGAATTGGGCTGCATTCCATTTGTTCGATTCTACTAAATTCTCAGAAATAAACAAACTTAAGCCACATTTTTCACCTTCGGTATTACCTAATACTCCAACAAAATTTACCGTTTCGCTTTTCAATTGAAACAAGATATCTTTCACTGAATTCGCATCTAATGAAACAACCTCACCCAAAAAGTGAATGCCATTTATTTCGGAGATTTTTGACTTCAATTCCAATTTTAAATTCTTGGCTCTTTCTCGTTGGAATTGTTCAATTTCTTTTGTGAGTTGTTGATTTTTAAGAAGTAAATCATCGATTGCTTTTTCTACATCTTTTGGGTTTTTGAGCATTGAGCTAATAGCATCCAATTTTGCTGCTTTTTCCTTGAAAAACGTTTCAGCAGTGGCACCAGTGATTGCTTCAATTCTTCGAACTCCAGCAGCAACGGCAGATTCAGAGGTAATTTTAAATAAGCCAATTTTTGCGGTATTTGAAACATGTATTCCTCCACATAATTCAACTGATTCTCCAAATTTGATTACACGCACGTTATCTCCGTATTTTTCACCAAACAATGCCATGGCTCCCATTGCTTTTGCTTCGTCGATTGGAACTGCACGTCGTTCATCTAACATAATATTTTGATGTATTGCCTCGGTAATAAGTGCTTCAATTTGCTCCATTTCTTCATCCGTTACTTTCGCAAAATGTGAGAAATCAAAACGCAAATATTCTGAATTTACCAACGATCCTTTTTGTTCAACATGCGTTCCCAAAACCGTTCTCAAGGCGTGGTGTAACAAATGCGTTGCAGAGTGATTCAAAGAAGTTTTATCCCTTCTTTTTGTATCAATTTGAGCAGAGAATGTACCACCCAGATTAGCAGGGATTTTATCCGTTAAATGAATGATTAAGTTGTTCTCTTTTTTTGTATCAAAAATTGAAATCGTATCTGATTCATTTCTCAAAATTCCTTTATCGCCGACCTGTCCACCGCCTTCCGGGTAAAAAGGAGTTTGATCTAAAACCAATTGATAAAACGTTTTTTGTTTTTGAGAAACTTTACGGTATTTAATAATTTGGACATCAGCTGCGTCAGTGTCATAGCCAATAAATTGAGTCAAGACATCCGGATTTACTTGCATCCAATCATCCGTTTCAACAGCAGTGGCTGCCCGAGAACGTTCTTTTTGAATTTGCAGTTCGCGTTGAAATCCTTCCTCGTCAATGCTCAGTCCATTTTCACGCGCGATTAATGACGTTAAATCTACTGGAAAACCATAGGTATCGTACAATTCAAATACTGCTTCACCTGAAACAATTGATTGATTCTTTCCTTTGGAATGTTGAATGAGGTCATCAATCCGTTTAATTCCTTGCTCGAGCGTTCTGAAAAAACTGTTTTCCTCTTCGCGAATAACTTTAGCAATTAGATCTTTTTCGCGAAATAGTTCTTCATACGGATTACCCATCAAATCAACTAAAACCAGCGATAAATCACTTAAAAAGGATTCTTTCAATCCCAAGGTTTGATATCCGTAACGAACTGCTCTGCGCAAGATTCGCCGAATCACATAACCGGCTCCGTTGTTCGCAGGTAATTGACCATCAGCAATGGAAAAAGCAATTGTTCGAACGTGGTCTGCAATTACGCGCAACGCAATGTCTGTTTCTTCAGATTTACCGTACGTAATTCCTGAAACTTTTACCATATGCTGAATCAGCGTCTGAAACAAATCTGAGTCGTAATTACTTTGTTTTCCTTGTAAGGCCATTGCTAGTCGTTCTAGGCCCATTCCTGTATCCACATGAGTTGAAGGTAAGGGTTCTAGTGAAGTATCCGCCTTGCGATTGAATTGCATAAAAACGTTGTTCCAAATCTCTATAACTTGTGGATGATCATGATTAACTAGTTCTCTTCCACTAATTTCTGCACGGTCATTTTCATCGCGTAAATCAACGTGAATTTCGGTACATGGCCCACAAGGTCCTGTGTCACCCATTTCCCAAAAATTATCTTTTTTGGAGGCTAAAATGATGCGATCCTCAGCGATAAACTTTTTCCAGATGTTGTAACTCTCTTCGTCTTTCGGAACATTGTCTTTGACATCTCCTTCAAAAACGGTAACGTAAAGTCGATCAATCGGAATTTTATATACTTCCGTCAATAATTCCCATGCCCAGGCAATAGCATCTTCTTTGAAATAATCACCAAAAGACCAATTTCCAAGCATTTCAAACATCGTATGGTGGTAGGTGTCTACTCCAACTTCCTCTAAATCATTATGTTTACCTGAAACACGTAAGCATTTTTGTGAATTTGCTACTCGACGATCTTTTGGCACTTGATATCCCAAAAAATAGTCTTTAAATTGATTCATTCCAGCATTGGTAAACATTAGTGTGGGATCATTTTTGACTACCATTGGAGCTGAGGGAACAATCTTGTGACCTTTACTTTCAAAGAAATCGAAGAATTGTTGGCGAATTTGTGTAACCGTCATGAACTAAATTTAAGTAGCAAATTTAGGAATTTTGAGGAAGAAAAAGGAGAATTAGGCATTAGCAATAGTTGGAAATGTATCAAGATTGAAATTAATTGAAAACTAAAAAACTAACTTTACACTATAATTTCTTTTCAAATGCAGTTTATCGACGAAAAACTTGATGCCTACGCTTGTGCACATACTTCACCAGAAAGTGAGTTACTAAGAAAAATTAACAGAGATACACATCTGGAAGTCTTGCAACCTCGAATGTTAAGCGGTCATTTTCAAGGTAGATTTTTAAGTATGCTTTCAAAAATGATTCGGCCCTTAAGAATTTTAGAGATAGGAACCTATACTGGGTATAGTGCATTGTGCCTAGCTGAGGGATTAGTATCAAATGGTAAACTCGTGACAATTGATATCAACGAGGAATTAGCCCCAAAAGTTCAAGGATATTTTAATGAATCAGAATTCTCTAATCAAATTCAATTTATTTTAGGTGATGCACTAAAGGTTATACCTGAACTCGACGAAAAATGGGATATGGTTTTTATTGATGCCGATAAGCATAATTATTTAGCCTATTATCACTTAGTTTTTCCGCAAGTTAACTCAGGCGGATATATAATTGCAGACAACGTTTTATGGTCAGGAAAAGTTATTCAAGACGATAAAAATGATAAGGACACTGTTCTTATAAGAGAGTTTAACGATTTTGTGCGCAATGATCAGCGCGTTGAGAGTGTCTTGTTGCCAATTCGAGATGGTTTATCATTAGTAAGGAAAAAATGAAAGTAGAATTAAGAGAAACGAATGACGGTTCTCATACCTTATTTATTCCAGAATTAAACGAAAATTACCATTCGCATCATGGCGCTATTCAAGAAGCACGTCATGTATTTAT
>CAZLVX010000124.1:0-6523 GCA_964562965.1 uncultured Lishizhenia sp. | reverse complement strand
CAGGATTTGATTGCCTAAAGGTTTTTTTTCTACATTGTTTTTCATCGCTTGTGCTAATTGCTCCGCAGAAATACTATGGTAATTTCCACCAAAGGTAAATAAATCAAATAGGGGCGAAAGTTTTTGACCCACCCATTCCGCAGGTCGCGATTCTTGACGCTTACCAATGAGCATTCCTGGACGATAAATTTGACAAGATGTGAATCCGAGAGATGATAAGGCTTCTTCGGTTTCTCCTTTAATCTTCAAATAAAAATTTCGAGACTTAGCATTCGCAGAAATAGAAGAGATCAAATGAACAGAAGAACAGCCTGATTTTTTTGCCCATTGAGCCACGCGAACAGTAATTCCATAGTCGATGGTTTTGTATACAGCTAAATCTGGAGTTTTCTTTCGTGTGGTTCCGATACAACACACTAACACGTCGAATTGCCAATCCGAAGCCCACTCTTCGACATCAGAAAAATCTGTTTTTGATTGCATTAATTTAGGGTGATTCACGGCAAGTTCTTGTCGACCAAAGCTTCTGACTTCAGTAACAAATGAACTTTCTAATAGGAATCTGAGCACATGATTACCAACTAATCCTGAAGCTCCAATAAGGGCGATTTTCATGGTGGCTGTAAAAATACACATTTCTTAAATAATGTTATTTTAATTGAAAACAATAGTAATACTATTATATTTGCACAAAAAACTATCGTGAAGAACTTGCTAGCCAAAGTTGCACTAACTATTAATGATACCCTTTTTATGAAGGATCCAAACTCTTCATCCTTGGGAACAAGAATTATTAAGGAGGGAATTTCTTTACTTGACGAAGTGGGATTTGAGCAATTTACCTTTAAAAAATTGGCCTTAAGAATAGAAACTACTGAAGCATCCGTATACAGATATTTTGAAAGCAAGCATCAATTCCTTCTTTACCTAATCAACTGGTACTGGGGAATGATTGAATACAGATTAGCTTTTGAGACAGCAAATATTTCCGATGCGAAGGTTAAATTGAAAAAAGCAATCCATCTACTTACCTCTATTCCGGATCCCGAAGTTGAAATGGTATTTGACGCTGAGGTTAAGTTAAAAAGAGTAGTAATCAACGAAGCATCCAAAGTTTATTTCACAAAAGAAGTAGACAAAGAAAATGAACATGGGGCATACGCCGTATACAAGTCGATTGTCTCAAAAGTGGTTGAGATTTTAGAAGAAATAAATCCAAACTATCCGTATGGTGCGATGCTCGTCACCACGATTATTGAGTCGAGTAATCAGCAACGTTTTTTTGGAGAACATTTACCCCGATTAACAAATACAAGTCCGCAAAAAGACACGTTCGAACAATTTGCCTTGGATCTTGTCTTTAAAACATTAGCTATTCATGAGTAATAATAAGAAAATAACAGCCCTTCAGCGATTTTGGTCTCTTTTAAATCCGGATAGAAAAGACATCCGTAATATTTACATTTTCGCAATTTTTGGTGGGTTATTAAGCCTTGGTCTACCACTGGGAATTCAAGCGATCATCAATTTCATTCAAATGGGTCAAGTCAGCACCTCATGGATAGTATTGGTGTTTTTAGTAGTTGCAGCAATTGTTTTTTCAGGGATAATGAATATTGCGCAAATGAGAATTACAGAGAACCTTCAACAGCGCATATTTGTTCGCTCAGCTTTTGAATTCGCGGATCGAATTCCTAAAATTAAAATGGTAGAATTGATTAAAAGATATGCGCCTGAACTAACAAATCGCTTTTTCGACACCATTACAATCCAAAAAGGCCTATCCAAACTATTAATTGATTTCACCGCGGCGACATTACAAATTTTGTTTGGACTTGTGTTACTATCCTTTTACCATCCTTTTTTCATATTTTTTGGAATTATTTTAGTCTTTATTTTATTGGTGATTTTTAGACTCACAGCAGAGAAGGGGTTCAAGTCTAGCCTTCGGGAATCTAATTACAAATACAAAATAGCACATTGGCTAGAGGAAATGGCCTATGCACGCTTCAGTTTTAAAATGGCAGGAAATCCCGAGCACACCTTAGAAAGAACGAATAGTTATTTGAAAGAATACATTAAATCACGAAACGACCATTTTCGCGTTTTGATGAAACAGTATACTATTCTCATTGTATTCAAAGCCCTGATTGCTCTTGCTCTTTTGGTAATTGGTGGGTTGCTGGTTTTAAATCAAACCATGAACATTGGTCAATTCATTGCCGCGGAAATTATCATCTTGTTAGTCTTAAATTCCGTTGAAAAATTGATTTTAAGTTTGGAAATCATTTATGACGTATTAACCGCACTTGAAAAAATAGGTCAAGTCACAGATTTATCACTTGAAAATTACGATGGTCATGCAATACCTAAAAATTCTTCTTCAGGCTTTCAACTAGAAATTAAGGGAGTTTCCTTTGCTTCGGAACTTTATAAGGCACCAATTTTAAATGAGCTAAATTTCCAAGTCAACCCGAATGAGAAAATAGGAATAGTAGCTGATTCGAGCATCTCTTATAATGTTCTCTTTAATTTGATTGGCGGTATTTACGACGTACAAAAAGGGACTATTACTTTAGACAAATTACCACTTGGAAATCTGAATGTTCAAGAATTAAGAAATACTATTGGAAACATGCTGATGCAGGACCGTTTAATTAACGGCACCTTAGAAGAAAATATTTCATTGGGAAGAACGTATGTTAGTTTTGAAGAAATTCAATCTGTGGCAGAGAAACTGGGATTAACCGCCTACATTGCAAATTTCTCAGAAGGTTACAGCACCATCGTCAATCCAGAAGCTCATTTTATACCTGCGGATGTTGTTAGAAAAATCTTACTTGCCAGAGCCCTGGTTGGTCATCCGCGATTGGTGATGATTGAAAGTCCTGCTGCTTCGCTGAACCCAGAGCAAATTCAAACAGTGATCAACACACTTAAAGCACAACCAAATTGTACCATGTTGATTGCTACTCAAGATAGAAACATTCTTTCTATGTGCGATAGGATTATCGAAATTAAAAATGGACAATTAATAGCTTAATCATGTTGAACATTTCACCCGAAAATAAAACGCATGTCGACGAATCAAAGTACGATTCTATTCATGAAGTAAAAAAAGAAAAGTCCTCATACCGACTCATGAAGTGGGTTACTGTTTTTTTTATTTTTCTTTTAGTCTGCTTGTTTTTACCGTGGACACAGAACATTAGATCTAAAGGAAAATTAACGACTCTTCGCCCAGAGCAACGACCACAAACCATAAACACTATTATCGGAGGTAGAATTGAAAAGTGGTTCGTGAAAGATGGAGATTATGTAAAAAAAGGAGACACAATATTATTTCTCTCTGAAGTGAAAGAAGAATACTTGGACACAATGCTTATCGATCGAACGCGCAATCAAATAAAAAACAAAGAGCAATCGGTTCGATCTTACGGCGATAAAGTTAGTGCTTTGGACGCGCGAATAGATGCATTAATTGAAACGGCGGAACTAAAAAACAACCAAGTAAAAATTAAATATCAGCAAGTCTTATTGAAAATTAAAAGCGACAGTATTGAAAATATAGCTGCAAAGAAAAATTACGAAATTGCAGTAGAGCAATACAAGCGGTTTGAAAAATTATACGAAGATAAGTTGAAGTCTCTCACCGAACTTGAAACGCGCGAGGTAGCCATGCAACGTGCTCAGGCAGCATTAGTTTCGAGCCAACAGAAATTACTGCAAAGTAGAAATGATTTAATTGATGCGCGGGTAGAATTGAACTCCATACAAGCGCAATACCGCGACGAAATTGCCAAAGCAGAATCCGACAAAATGAGCGCTTTAACGAACCTATACGATGCGGAAGTTGACGTTACTAAAATGCAAAGTCAAGCAGCGACATACGACATTCGTAACGGCATGTATTATATCCTTGCACCGCAAGATGGGTACGTTACCAAAATTTTATCTTCCGGTATTGGTGAAACACTAAAACCTGGACAAGAGGTTGCTACGATTATGCCTGCAAACACAGAACTTGCGGTAGAAATGTTCATTCGACCAATGGATGTTCCTTTAGTGAAAATGGGACAAAAAGTTCGCTTGCAATTTGATGGATGGCCTGCGATTGTTTTTTCAGGGTGGCCGAATACAAGCTACGGAACCTATGGAGGAATTGTTTTTGCTATGGATAAATTTGCGACAGCAGACGGCACTTTCCGCTTATTAATCACCCCTGATCCGAACGACAACAAATGGCCGGAGGCACTTCGTGTTGGTGGTGGTGTCAATGCTATGCTATTACTCAAAGACGTCCCTGTTTGGTATGAATTGTGGCGAAACATAAATGGATTCCCTCCAGATTATTATCAAGGACTTACGGAGACAGTTTCAAGTGATAAAAAGACTACAAAATGAGAATAATTATTTTCATGTTGCTATTCGCCCAAGCCACAATTGCGCAAAAGGTTTTGAATCCACAGGAATATTTTAACCTGATTTTAATGAATCATCCAATTGCCAAACAGGCCGCTTTACTCCCAGAAATGGGAAATGCTACAGTACTAAAAGCACGAGGAAGTTTTGATCCAAAAGCTTTTCAAGAGACAAGTCAGAAATATTATAATTCTTCGCAATATTATAGTTTATTAAATTCCGGGCTGAAAATACCTACTTGGTACGGATTGGAAGTTAAAGCAGGTCTGCAAGAAGGACGCGGAACGAATTTAGATGCACAATGGGATACTCCCGAAAATGGATTAGCTTATGCAGGAGCTTCGTTAACATTAGGTAAAGGGCTTTTAATCGATCAACGTCGAGCTGATTTGAGAAAAGCAAAATTATTCCAAACCTTAACGATTGCCGAACAGCGAATACAATTAAATAACTTACTGCTTGAATCAGGGAAGGCATACTGGGATTGGTTTTATTACGCAAATGCAGAAAAAATAATGCAGGAAGCTTTAGCCGTTGCCGATCAACGCTTACAGGCAGTGAAAAGAACGGTGGAGTTGGGAGATCGCGCCGGAATAGATACAGTGGAGGCAAGTATTCAGGTGCAAAATCGAAAATCATTATACGAGCAATTTCGCTTAGAACGTAAAAATGCTCAGCTAGTAGTGTCAAGCTTTTTATGGAATGAAAACTTAGTCCCTTTGGAACTTTCAGATAGTTTAGTTTCCTTGGCGCACGAATCCTTATTGGTCAACAACGCTTCTTCTAGCGAAAGGATTTGGAAAGATTCTAGTTTGTTAAACCATCCGTATTTACAAGTTTCGGCCTTAAAGATTGAGCAATTGAAGGTTGACCGACAGTTGAAACGAGAGTACTTAAAACCCGAACTGAACGTTCATTACAACCTATTGAGCGAGCCCATTAACCAAAATCCAGCGGCAAATTTGTCAATTGAGAATTATAAGTGGGGACTAGAATTTTCCATGCCGTTGTTATTGCGAAAAGAACGTGGCGATTTAAAATTGAGTAACCTAAAATTACAAGAAGCAGAATTGGGTTACGAACAAAGCAAGGTGCAAATAGGTATGAAAATCAACGCTAGTCTCAACGAATGGGAAAACAGCGCTTTGCAGTCTACAATTATGGCCCAGATGGCGCGGGATAGCAAACAACTTCTTGAAGCGGAGCGAACTATGTTCGACAACGGTGAAAGTTCATTGTTTCTAATTAATGCACGAGAGGTAGCCTATTTACAAGCGGTAATAAAGAAAATCGAAACACAAGCCAAAAATCAGAAGTCGGTGCTCGAAGCCAATTTCTACATGAATCGATTTGTGAGGTAGCATTACGCGTTGGGCAGGATTTAAATCCTGCCTAACCCTAAGCTTAGTGCAACACAATCTTCCCTCGAGTAGTGAGAAGGTTTAGTTTTCGTAATATTTCTGAACTAAAACGTCTTTTTTCTAAAAAAATGCAATTGTAAATCAGCGATATAATCATATTATGCTATATTATTATAGCTCATTAATTATATATCGCTAATATTATATAGCGAATATATTATATTTGTAATCAAAACTAAGTAGATGGAACGATTAATAGCCCAGTTTCGTGCATTAATAGAAAAAACTGATACACGACTTGTAAGGTATTTACATCCAAAAATAAATTGGGAAAACAGAATAATAGCCATTCTAGGAGCTCGAGGTGTAGGAAAAACAACGCTAATATTACAACACATAAAATTGAATTCTGACATTCAAAAAACCTTATACGTCAGCGCTGATGATTTTTATTTTTCATCCAATACTTTATTTAATTTGGCAACTCAATTTCATTTAAACGGAGGAGAATACCTTTTCATTGATGAAATTCACAAATATCCAAATTGGTCGAAAGAGATCAAAATGATGTATGACAATCTTCAACAATTGAAAATTATCATCACCGGCTCTTCCATTTTGGACTTGTATCAGGGGACTGATGATTTAAGCCGGCGTGTTATTCGTTATACGCTAAAAGGATTATCTTTTCGAGAATACCTCAATTTAACTAATGATTTAGAAATTAAACCTTATTCTTT
>CAZLVX010000123.1:0-6534 GCA_964562965.1 uncultured Lishizhenia sp. | reverse complement strand
ACCATCCTGTAAGGTCGACAGCGGCAGCTGTAGGATTGAATAGTTCAATCCAATCCTCTCGCTCCCCGTATGCATCCGTAATACCGCTTACATTAGAACAAGAATATTCATTAATAATAACTTGACTATAATGTTGAGAAAAGACACCTAGAGTCAATAAGAAGAAGGAGAGAAGTAATTTCATGGCCAGTTTAGATTTCAATATTACAAATAAAAAGTAATAATTGCAAGACGTATAACTTCGTAATTAAGTTGTATTTTTGACTGTAATATAAATTCATTATGAAATCAATATTAATTTTTTCAGTAGTATTAGTTGTTTTTTCAGCTTGTTCAAAATATGAAGGTCAAGGAGGTGCAGCAACAATCAAAGGAGTTGTAATTGAACAGCGCTACAATAGTTTAGGGAATGTAATAGCAAGTTATCCAGCTCCAGATCAAGATGTTTTTATTATCTATGGAGCGGACAACTCTTTTTATGATGATGACGTAAAAACAAGTTATGATGGTTCCTATGAATTTAGGTATATGAGAAAAGGAACTTATCGTATTTTCACCTACGAAGATTGTAATACATGTCCAAGTGGAAAGAAAGAAGTAATGAAAGAGGTGGAAATAACTGAAAAAAATCAGGAGTTGCTAATGGATACCATTTACATTAAAAAACTCTAATAGGAGATGAGAGTATTTCTCTGTTTTATTTTTTTTGCTTTTGTTTTTAATGGCTCCGCTCAACTTAGCACTTTTCAATTATGGACCGAAACCGGTGTGAAATTCAAATTAAATAAAAAATTGGATTTCACTGGAGATTGGACCAATAGAATTGATGAATTTGGATTGAACAACTCATTTCCCCAGGCATCAATTCGTTATAAACTAAACGATTGGTTTAAAACATCATTTGATTACCGTTGGATCTTGTCGAAACAGGAAAATGGATATTTTAATAGTGGGAATAGAATTAATTTGAATGTTCAGGGGAATTATGTTTTTAAAAGATTGACGTTTGGTTTGCGTGCGAGGTATCAATATTCTTTTGATCGACTTGTTGTTGCCAATTATGACCCAGAATTTGACATTGCATATCGCTTAAAACCTTCTTTTTCTTACGATATTGACAACAGTATCATTACACCAAATGTAAGCGTCGAGTATTTTTATTCACCTGACAATGCCCCTCTGGGAAATCAATTTACACGAATTCGCTACCAAATTGGAGTTGATTTTGAAACGAAGTTACCACTGGATTTAGGAATTGCGTATTTGTATGACGATAAAATTAACCTACCCAACGCTATTGACCGTCACGTTTTAAATTTATCTGCAACCTATCTGGTAAAGAATAAAAAATCAAATAAGAAACAAAAAGGAAGAGTAATTAATGCAAGAGATCTTTAATCCAAATATTTATTTTCCTCCAATCGTTGCATAACTTTTTGGATATTTATTTCTTTTTTCTCTTGTCTTAATTCTTTGGCTGTTTGTGTAAAATATTGATGTTGATTCAGGAATTTAACTTGAATTTCGTCCCACTGACGGTCGCTCTGAATTTTCCCCATTTCTCGAAGTTCTCGTCTTAACTTATCGGCAATTTCGTCAAAATCGTCGCGACCAAGGTAATCCAAATCTGCATCGCAAATAATTTCCTGAATTTTATTTAAAGGTTTGTGTGGAATTTCGGTCACATGAATAAGCTCCACAATAGTTTTAATGTGTTGTTCGGTATACCCGTATTTCGGAAGTATTTCCGCGGCCATTATTGCGCCAATTTCCTCGTTATTATCGTAACGTTCAATAAATCCAGCGTCGTGAAGAATTGCAGCCGTTTTAAGCAAGAATAAACTCTCATCTGTGACTCCTTCCAATAGGGCAATTCTTTCAACAGCATTGACAACATCTTTCGTGTGGTTTATGGAATGGTAATAATAGTTTGGAGAAAGACCTTTCTCAAGAATTTTCATTACGTGATGTTCCGTCTTATAGTATTTAATATTTGAGTAATGGTGTAGCTTTTTTATTTCATCAAATCGAGTATTTGGTTGTAATCCTTCTCCATTTAGAGATAATTCAGGTTTAATGCGCTTCACCACATACATATCCACCCATTTACGAGCTTTAGATTGTACTTTTCCTTTATACTCGCATTCAAAATAAGGCTCAATATGATTAAATGTAGCTCCAGTAATGGTGACTTTTCCAGGTTCTCCTAGCATTTCCATTCGCTGTGCAAGATTCACTGTTGGGCCCCAAATGTCATAAGCAAGACGCAAATTCCCGATTATCCCGGCGGTAAGTGGACCCGTATTAATGCCCAAACGAATTTCCCAATAGTCTTCGTGATTTGCTATCGCATCATATTTGAGTTTAGACATGTAGGCCTGAATTTGAAGTGCTGCACAACAAGCGTCTATTGGATTGGTAGAATTTTCCGATGGCACACCACCTGCGCACATGTAAGCGTCCCCAATGGTTTTAATTTTTTCGAGTTTGTTTGCCTCGATTATTTCATCAAATTTTCGAAACAAGACATCTAATTTCGTTACCAAGCGGCTTGGCGTCATGGTTTCAGAAATTCTACTAAAGCCTACAACATCAGTGAACAAGACGCTCACCGTATCGAAGGCTTGTGCAGGAACTTTTCCCTTCCTTTTGAGCGTAATTACAGCTTCCGATGGCAGGGTGTTATTGAGCCATTGCTCCGTTTTATCTTTTTCAATTTGCAATAACCGTTGCTGCTCTACAACCTTGTTTTTCTCATCCTCAATAAGTTTATTCTGATCTTCAATTTGTGATTTTTGTAAACGAATTTCTTTTGTTCTTTCTGAAATTTTAATTTCTAATTTGACCTGTTCACGACGTGCTAGCTCAATACGCCTTCTGAAAATAACAAAAGTTATTAAAGCTAAAAGTAGTGCCATTAATGTCCAAAACCACCAAGTTAACCAATACGGAGATTTAATAACAATTTTTAGTTGGGTGGGCTCTGACCATGGTCCGTCACCAATTCTGGCATAAACCTTTAATACGTAATCACCAGGTGATAATGCATTAAATGCTAATTCATTATCGGCCCCAATAAATTTCTCTCCTTCATCAGATCCTTCTAAAATATATTTGTAGTTTATTAACTGAGGGTTGTTGAGGTCATTGGTGTGAAATTTTATTGTAAACGAGCGTTGATTATAATCAAGTTCCAGAATTTCTGTATTGGAAAGTACAGTTTTGAGTGGTGAATCTCCTCCCGGAATTACCCATTTTTCCCCTAATTTAAGTTTACTAAGAATTACATTGATATTCTCAGTTGGTTTTAACAAATTAGCTGGCATGAAGTGATTGAACCCATTTATTCCACCAAAAAACAGTTCTCCGTTTCTTGCCTTGAAATAAGCATTCGAATTAAATTCATTGCTTACTAGTCCATTTATTTCTTTATAAATGGTTACCTGTTTTGTTTCGGGATTGAATAGTGCTAATCCTCGGTTTGTACTCAACCAAAGTTTGTTTTTCTCGTCTTGAAGTAATCCATAAATTACGTTATTGGGCAAGCCATTTTTATTATTATATATTGAAATTTCTCCTGTCTTTAATTTCAGATGTACAAGACCAGATCCAAAGGTGCCGAGCCATAATTCGTCTTTTTTGAAAGAAACAATTGTGGAAATATAATCTTTAATTTTTGATATAAATTTTGAATTTATCGGATGAGGTTTAATTTTTAACTCCCCATTTTCTTCTGTCAATAAATTCAATCCACCACCACTGGTTGTAAACCAAAAATTACCATCTGGATCTTTATACACCACACGGCAAATACCAATTCCAATTGTTTCGGCAGGAAGTTCAGGATTGTGTTCAAACAATCTTGATTTTTTTGTTTTTAGGTTGTACAGAATAACACCCCCTTTCGTTGCTAAAAAATACTCCTGATTTCTATAGGGGACGATCGCATATATTCGTTCGTGTTTTCGTTGATTTTCTTTGTCAACATAAGTTAATTTAGAATAACGATAGGCATTTCCGGAAACGGTTAATTCGTATAAGCCATCTAAACAACCTACCAAAGCTTTGTCTTTATTGAGGCTATATATACTCAACACCACCTCTTTACCATTTTCTCCGTCTTCGTTGCTATTGTCTGAACGAAGGAACTGATTAAAAATAGCGGTACCTCGGTCGTATCTAGATACACCAACATCGGTTCCTACAAAAATAAAATTGCCACTAGGATCTTCACTGAAACTCCAAACATTTGGAGAAGGCAATCCTTTTTTTAAATTACCGGATGGTCCTATGCTAAGGAAGCCTGATCGCAGTGGGTCAAAGCTTGAGATGCCTCTTTCTGAGCCTATCCAAATTTTTTGGTTGTTATCGACATATAAATCGGTAAGCGCGTTAAATAAAAGCGCATTTTTTTGAAAGAGATCTTCGGTACTGTTGTATATAACGTTACCTTTAATATTAAATAAACCATTTCCAGCCGTTGCAATGAATAACTGATCCTTAAAAGGCAGAATATCCATAACACTTAGCCAACCAAATTTATCCAAACCTGGAAAGGAGGGAACCACTGATTTTTTTTGAATGTTCAATGTAAAAATTCCTTGGTTTGTTCCTAGTAGCACTTCATTTTTAGACCGTTCCATTAATTTTAGAATAGAAACCAAACTACCGTTTTTACTTTTAATTGGAAGTGGAACTACTTTTTTTGTCGATTTTGAAATAAGAAATAAACCTTTATCTTCCGTATCAACTAGAAGATCACCATTACTTAAACCCAGAACCAAATGAATTTTAGATGCCGGTAGCGAACGAAAGGGAAAATCAAAATTTCCTGATTGAGTATTGAAACGAACTACTCCAAATTCTACGGTACCTAGAATCAAATTTCCATCAGTATCTTTGGTCATGCTTTCAATTTGCATAACCTTTTGTTTGTTTACACTGAAGGATTTAAACTTATCACTTTTGGGATTAAAAGACACGAGTCCAGCAGATGTTCCAAACCACAATCTACCATCTTCAGTTTTTTCGGCGCATTTAAAAAAGTTACTTTCGATACCATCAGTTTCCCCGGCATAAAAAATTTCGAAATCCTTGCCATCGTAGCGGTTCAATCCGTCTTGAGTTCCTATCCATAAAGCGCTGGTTTCATCTTGGATGACGCAATTCACAAAGCTCTGTGATAGGCCATTGGTAATCGTGAAATTATTGAATTTGTAATCTCCCTGAGCGCTCACCTGTAGGGAGAGCAAAAAAATCAACCAAAGGAGTAGAATGCGCACTTACACAATTTAATTTCCCGCTTGGGCTTGGTTTGCGGGTTGAATGACTGCATTTTCTAAATCGCGATCAAACATATACATACCACTATTGTCGCTCCCAATTAATTTAAGCTTATCTAATATTGTTCTAGCAAGTGCTTCTTCTTCAAGTTGCTCCGAAACATACCACTGAACAAAATTATGGGTAGTGTAATCTTTTTCTTGTAAACAAATATCAACTAGGTTGTTAATACTGGCTGTAACGCCTATCTCATGCTCCAAAAGTAGCTCAAAAACATTTTTCAGGTCCTTGAACTTTACAGGTGGCTGATCGATTGATGGGATGATGGCTGTACCACCACGTTCATTAACGAACTTTACCAATTTCAGCATGTGAAAACGTTCTTCGTCAGAATGGGTATACATAAACTTTGCTGTTCCATTTAGGCCATTATTTTCCGCCCAAGAGGCCATCGCTAAATAATATTGTGACGACGATGCTTCTTTTTTAATTTGATCGTTTAATGCCGCTTCAACTCTGTTGTTCATGATGTGTGTATTTAAACAAAAGTACAAATAAAAAAAGGAAATGTTTCGCTAATTAGGTGAATATTAGTCCTTGAAAGGAATATGTTCTAACAAACCATTCCAAATGTAATTAGACAAATAAGAAAAGAGAAAATAGCGAGAACAAGCAAGAGTCCGGCAATAAAAAATATGATCTGTGAAATGATAACCAAAAGTGCGCTTTGCAACAAAGCCGCTATCAAAAGCATTATTAATCCGATTATTCCAACTGCAATGAATGCCGACCAAAGCGAGGAAGAGCCCTCAAAATAGGTAGGCTTTTGCCAGTTAGCCATAGCATCACGATAGTTGTTCTTCTTAAAGATCTGGGGATTTTCAATTTCTTTTCTCAAAAACATTTGCGCTAAAGCGGATTTCTTTTTTTTGTGTGCGATCAAATGAGTCAAAGTGTCCGAAGTTACTGCTTCGACTGCTAAATTCTTGGTGTCTTTTTCATTTACTGTCAAGTCAATTTTTGAAAGATGAATGGCGTCTATTTTTTCTGAAGAGGTAGTATCAAGTTCATCATTCGGTACTGAATTATTCTCCGAAAGTTCATGAGTAATTTGCCCAGATTTTTTTATTTTCCAAGGAGTATGAATGGACTGGCGCTGAAAATTCCATCCTGACCTGTGATACCGCTTTTCTACTGAACAAGAGAAAATAATGAAAATTAAAATGATTGGGAGAAACTTCATGTTGTAAA
>CAZLVX010000122.1:0-6637 GCA_964562965.1 uncultured Lishizhenia sp. | reverse complement strand
GCAGGAACACCACCTGTAATTACAGAAACTTCTTCGAGTGCTGATTTAGGCAAGTTTGAAGAACCTCTAACTTTTATTCCATCTATGTAGAAATATGTACCATCAGATCTTGAACCACGAACAGAAATTTCACCTGTTCCTTCATTAGAGTTAACCCCTCCAACCGTTTGAGCAACTCCTGCAGCCGAACGAACTGGTAATCTTGAAATGTCCTCTCTAGTTACAGTTGCACCTGAAGCTCCACCATCTTTATCAATCAAAGGAACTTTGTATGCTATAAGTTTAACTTCCCCTAAATCCTTATTCTTTTCTGGTTTTCCAATAGTTAAATTGTCCAAAAAGGTGATTTTATCCGGAGAAACTATCACACCCGTAGTAATTGAAGTTTGGTATTCCACCATACTAATTTCTACGTCGTACGTTCCCGGTTGTACACCATTAATTTGAAATTTACCATCAAAATCGGTTTGTGCACCACCTTTTGTCGTTCCATTTTGTACAATTTTCACTTTACATAGCGGAATCGCTTGCTTGGTTTTTTCGTCTTTAACAGATCCTTTAACAGAACCTAGACCCGATTGAGCATAAGCAAAAGTCCCTGACATTAAGAGACTTAGAGCAATCATCTTCAGTTTAACCATCATAGTTTTGTAGTATAATGTTTCGTTATTCGAATTTTAAGCTTGTAAATATATGAAAAATCAAATTGACTAACCGCATGTTAAAAAAATTTAAATTGAAAATAAATTAACATATTTGCTTGTAACATTTTCTTCATACCATAGATGCAACAAATCGAGTTATCCATAAATTTTATTCGCCGAGATGATTTTCGGTTAGGATATATCCCGTTGAATCAGCTTGATATGACTTCAAACGCTATCTCAAAGCCTCTAACTCAAAAACGCATATTGGAGAAAAATGGGGTGTGGCAATTGGTAAAAAACATGTTTGAGGGTAATAACGAAATTTTATATGAACCTTCTGGTAGACCTTACCTCTACGGTGATGCACAAAACAAATTTATTTCCATAAGCCACTCTAAAAATTTTGTTGCACTTGCCTCATCTCAAAAGCGAATTGGTATAGACATTGAGGAAATTAATGAACGTATATTAAAAGTAAGATCAAGGTTTCTGAATGACCGAGAACTTGATATGATTAATGCTACAGATTTAGAATTTAATACGATTGCTTGGTGCATAAAAGAAGTGTTATTCAAATTGTCGAAAAACGAAGGACTGGATTTCAAAATAGATTTGCTAATTTTAGAAGAAATTGAACCGCGAAAAAAATTTCAATGTTCCATGAAAGAAGAAAATGAAATGAAAGAAGTTATTGTTGAAATTGTTCGCGTCGACAAACTTATAATTGCTTTCAATGTCTAAAAAAAATATACTTGAGCAAATCAGTCAAATTGAGCATGGGTTAGCAATTTTAGTTGACCCTGATAAATTCATGACTATAAAGCATAAAGATGAATGGATTACTCGCATTAACAAATTAAAACCTGAATTTCTATTTATTGGAGGGAGTGTGGTATCAAAAATTGATTTTGATATGTGCGTAGAACTGCTTTCGGATAAGGTGGATGTTCCATTGGTTATTTTTCCAGGCAACTTTGATCAAATTCATCCAAAAGCAGATGCACTCTTGTTTCTCTCCTTGCTATCCGGGCGAAATCCTGAATATTTAATTACGCAGCACGTTAAGGCAGTTGACCATCTTGAAGATATCGAGATGGAGGTTATTCCTACGGCCTATATGCTCGTTGATGGAGGAGTCCAAACAGCGGTGGCCTACGTTTCACAAACACAACCCATTCCTCAACATGGAAAATCTATCGCGCTAAAAATAGCATTAGCAGGAAAATACCAAGGGAAAAAGTTAATCTATCTTGATGCAGGTAGTGGTGCCAAAAACATCGTTCCTCAGGAAATGATTCTTGAAGTTAAAAAATCTGGTCTTCCTATAATTGTGGGTGGAGGATTAAAAAATATTGAGGATATTCAAAAAACCCATAAAGCAGGTGCGAATCTCGTGGTTATTGGGAATAAAATTGAAGAAGATATTGATTTTTTTCTCGACCTAATGTATTATCGTTCAAAAACGAAGTTAGAGCATAGCCTTTAAACTAAGGTCGAGGCTTTTTACAGAATGTGTCAACGCTCCAACTGAAATATACTGAACACCTGTTTCTGCATAGTCTCTGATATTGGAAAGCGTGATGCCACCGGACGCTTCCGTTTCAATTTCCGAAGGAACACGTTGCAACGCTTCTTTTAAATCTGTAGGATTAAAATTATCGAGCATAATACGCATAATACCGCCTTCGTTTATTGCTTCATCAAGTTCTTTTAAATTCCTAACTTCCACAATAATCCCGAGAGACTTTTTTGTTTTTATAAGGTACTCTTTAGTTTTTTGAATGGCTTTGGTTACCCCTCCTGCATAGTCTACATGATTGTCTTTAAGCATGATTAAATCATAAAGTCCAAATCTATGATTCTCTCCTCCCCCGATTTTAACGGCCCATTTTTCTAAATATCTAATGCCCGGAGTGGTTTTTCGCGTATCCAGCAGCTTAGTTTTACAACCTTTTATTACACCTAGGATTTGATTGGTTTGTGTGGCAATTCCACTCATTCGCTGCATAAAATTTAATACAAGTCGTTCAGATGTTAAAATAGAACGTGACGAACCTGTAACCACAAACGCAATATCCCCAATTTTCACCTGGTCTCCATCATTTTTATACACTACCAACTCCAAGGAAGGATCCACAAGCTCATAAATTCTCTTTGCGACATCTATCCCTGCAATTATTCCATCTTCCTTCACTAAAAGACGAGCGGCACCTGTGGCCTTTTCCGGAACACAAGCTAAGGTAGAATGATCTCCTTCACCTATGTCTTCTGCTAATGCATTTCGAATAATCTGATCTAACATAGAGCAAAGATACGTTCTTCTCTTTAATCCATTCATTTCTTCTTATTAACTTTAGAGTTGAATGTCGTTAACACTTGCAGAACAATTAAAACAATTGCCCGAGAGTCCGGGTGTCTATCAGTATTTTAATTCTGATGGCGTGGTTTTGTATGTTGGCAAGGCTAAGAACATTAAGAAACGTGTTCTGACTTATTTCAATAGAGATGTCGATTCATTTAAAACAAAACTGCTCGTCAGTCAAATAAATAATGTACAGTATACGGTGGTAGAAACTGAATTAGATGCGCTGTTACTTGAAAACAGTTTAATTAAAACCTACCAGCCAAAGTACAATATCCTTTTAAAAGATGATAAAACTTACCCTTGGATTGTCATTAAAAACGAGCCATTTCCTAGGGTATTTTACACGCGAAAAAAAATCAAAGATGGATCACGTTATTTTGGTCCCTATCCGAATGTTAAAACCATGCAAGCATTACTTAAACTACTGCATGATTTATATAAATTCAGAACTTGTAGTTTAGATTTATCGGATAAAAAAATTAATCAAGGAAAGTACAAAGCTTGCTTGGAATTTCATTTAAAACGTTGCCTTGCGCCATGTGAACAACAACAATCCAGTACTTCTTATCAAAAAGGCATCGAAGAAGCAGAACAAATAATAAAAGGTGAAATTAATCCATTAATCAAATCGCTTACTATTGAAATGTTGGATCATGCATCGAATTTTGCATTTGAAAAAGCACAAGAGATAAAAGATTTGATAGATCAATTGAAAAGTTTTCAATCACGATCGACTATAGTTTCATCCTTTTCATCAAATTTAGATGTCTTCACTTGGCATAGAACTGAAGAGTTTATTTACATCAATTTTATGGTTTTGAAAGCGGGTGTGGTGATACATTCTTACACATCTCATGTTGTGCCGGGATTAGCGGAACAATTAGTAGACAATCTTCGCACGATATTATTTGATTTGAAACAAAGATTTGGCTCTCAAAATCAAGTAATAATTTCAAATGAAGAAATTGATTTAGATATTGAAGCGTTTAAAATTGAAGTGCCTCAAAAAGGTGAAAAAAGACAAATTATAGAACTATCACTTAAGAATGTACAATATCACCGATTAGAATTTGGTAAACGGAAATCTATTTCCATCGAAGATGTCCAATCAGACGACTTACTGAATGAATTACAAAAAACCTTTAAATTATCTACTTTACCCCTACATATTGAGTGTTTTGATAATTCGAATTTTCAGGGCACAAATGCTGTTTCCGCTTGTGTTGTATTTAAAAATGGAAAACCGAGTAAAAAAGATTACAGACATTTTAACGTAAAAACGGTTGAAGGACCGGATGACTTTTCTACCATGCGCGAAGTTGTCTACCGCAGATACAAGAGACTTATTGACGAAGGACAAACGTTACCAGAGTTAATTGTAATTGACGGAGGAAAAGGACAATTAGGTGCCGCGCTTGAAGCATTAGAAAGTTTAAGAATAAGAGGAAAAGTCGCCGTTGTTGGCATCGCAAAAAAACTCGAAGAAATCTTTTTCCCAGGAGATCAATACCCAATTCTATTAAATAGAAGGTCGAAAAGTTTGAAGTTAATTCAATTTATGCGAAATGAAGCGCATCGTTTCGGAATTACACACCATCGCAATAAAAGAAGCAAGTCCGCCATTAGCAGTGAACTTGATCAAATTTCAGGAATAGGCGAAAAGACAAAACAGATATTACTTAATGAGTACAGGACAATCTCGAATATTAAAAAGTTTGGATTTGAGGAAGTGACAAAAAAAATAGGACAATCGAAAGCGACTATCCTATTTAATTATTTCAAAAGAACTGAAAATTGAATCTATTCTGTTATTTCACAACAAACTTTAATGCCTTTGAGTTATTACCCAATTTCACGAAATAAGTTCCTGAAGAAAAGTCATTTGTAGGCACAATTATCAAATTGCTACCTTCTTTCGACGTGACCTGAGAAGTTGATACGGTTTTTCCAGTAATATCGGTAATAACAACCGTCAATTTCTCGTTTTTCATCGCATTGTATCGGATGTGAACATCCCCTTCAGTAGGATTTGGATAAAGTTGAACATCTTGAATATCATTTATACCATTAATTCCAAGAACAAGGTTATCAGATGGCGCACCTGCATAAAGATTTATATCATCCAAGTAAATATTATTTCCTCCTTCACCCTCAAATCTAAATTTCATTTTAAAATTCTCAGAAAAATAATTGCTTGTTACATTAATCATGTGAACTGTCGTCCAATCAGAATTTTGTGTAGGTTTCCATGATGTTGATGATGTTAAGTTTGAAAGGTTATTTCCCGCCAAGGTCTTACGTTGAGCCCAATTTGCTCCACAATCTGCAGAAACGAAAACTTTCAAATATTCATAATCAGCTGCCAATTTTTTGCGATAAGCATATCTGAAACTCAAGGTTACAGCACCCGTTGATGGAATCACAGACAGATCTATTGGTGCAGATGTAAGTTCGTCAATATTACTCGGTGTTTGACCGAAATTAACCAATTTAGCACATTGACTTCCTGAATGTGAAGTTGTATTCTCAATGGTCCATGCGTTATTATTATTCGGATTATACACTTCCCAATTTGTTAAATTCGCAAGTGAAGAATAAGCCTCAAAACCTTCCCAGTATGGTAGCGTTGCTGCATCTGGCAACACACGAATGTAGTTGTTTTTTACCTCGTCATCCGTGGTTGTTCCATCCGTTGCTGTTAATTTAACGGTATACAAACCTGCATTTGCGAAATAAATTTTTGGGTTTTGAGATGTGGCAGTAGATCCCGGAGCAAATGACCAACCTGTGGACGGAGTAATTTCCCAAGTCCAACCGTTAGCTTCATTGTAAGAATCGTCATTCAATTGAATTGAATCATTTTGGCAAATAGTTGTTCTGTCCGCATCGAAAGCAGCTTTACACAAATAAATGTCACCTGTTGCGCCCGTAGCTGTTAAGTTAGCCGCTTGCCAAAGATTAAATCGACCTGTTGTTGTAACTTGAAGTGCTGCTCGCATTCTGTCTACCTGCCCCTGTGTGTACATTTTGGAGCAGTATGAGTAATCCATGTAATTTTCAACATTATCTCGTACATCGTAATTCCAATAAGCATTTACTGAGTTACACGTATTTGCCGATAGAAGACATGCCGTAACACCAATACAATTTGGAGTATCATCAACATCATCATCTGTTGAACAAGAAGATGTATTACCGGGATTGTTATTAGGACCCCAAGTATGGTCTAAGTTCAACCAGTGCCCTACTTCGTGTGTCAAAGCCCTAGAAGCACCTGTTGAACCTGTTCCGATTGCTCCTACATAATCATGCAAAATCCAAATTCCATTTGTCATACTACTTGCAGACCAAGTTGAAGGATTCGTTGTATAACCTGCTGCTCCTCCTATTTCTCCACAAATAAAAACATTCAAATACTTATTGCCTGGCCAACTATTTTGAAATACATCATTACCGTTTCTAATCGCAGTAACTTGTGCGTTGCCATCATCACCCTGATAGGAAAGCGGCGACATAGTTCGCGTAATACCTTTAAAACAAGTTCCATTTGGCGCTTTTGTCGCCAAAACAAATTCAACCTCAACGTCTGAAGGCATTCCCACAAAATCAGATTGAACAGTAGCTG
>CAZLVX010000121.1:0-6728 GCA_964562965.1 uncultured Lishizhenia sp. | reverse complement strand
GATGAAACTTGACTCACTCGGTCTTGATCTCCGACAATAATAATTTTTTCTGCAATATTTTCTCGGTGCAGTCCAAGATGGTAAACTCGATTATTTTTATCGAGTACTAAATCAGTTGCTGGAAAGAATCGCATTTTCTATTTCAATAAACTTCCGAATACCTTTGAAAGGAGCGCTGTAACTTGGGCTGCGGGATCTTTACGTATTTTATTCTCCTCCTTGGATACCATTAAAAAAAGTCCGTCAATTGCTTTTTGAGTAATGTATGCATCTAAATCAGGATTTAATTTTTGACCTCCAGTTAGTGTCATAGCATTGTTATATTTTGTGATGATTGGATTCCAATATTCTGTGAGTTTAACCTTAGAAGTAGCCTCTTTTACTTTCGGAGAAAAAGCCGCAACTAATTTAGTTGACGTATTGTCTTCAAGGAATTTAGTTGCTGCGCCATCTCCGCCATTCAAAATGGCAAAACCATCTTGCACAGACATATTTTTAATGGCATCTGCAAAAATGGGAAGCGCTTCTTTTGATGCTTCTTCAGCCGCTCTATTCAGAGTGGTTTCAAACTTCTCTACTTGTCCATCTAACTTCCATTCTAATGCTTTGTCGCGCACTTTTTGAGCATCAGGAGGAAAAGGCAAGCGAATTTCGCTATTTTTCAAAAAACCATCAGTAACAGAAGTAAGTGAAACTGAATTTTTAATCCCTAATTGTAGCGCTTCTCTTAATCCTGCTATTACTTCATCGTTTGTCAAAGAAGGTTTATTATTGGATGAATTAGAGGAATTATTCACCAGATTAGTGGCTTCATTTAGAACATCACATGAAAATAAAAATACAATTAGTCCAAAAAATAAAGTTGTTTTTTTCATCAATATTATCTTAACACATTAACAAATCCTGTTTTAAAATCTCTTCCGTCATTATCTTTCATCTTATATGAAATCTTCCATGAGTAGGTGCCGTTTTGAACTAATCTACCATTATATGTTCCGTCCCAAGATGCTCTTGCATCAAAAGATTCCCATATCTTTTCTCCCCAACGGTTAAAAATTTCTAGATGGAAATTCTCAAAATCTATACCATCAATAATGAGAAACCAATTTTGATTGTGTTCGTCGTCATCTGGGGTGAATGTATTTGGAGCATATATAATGATATCTGGTACAATTTCAATTTCTAATGTAATAGAGTCTGAACATCCCTCAGTGGTAGTTACTATGAGTGTGATAGGATATATTCCAGTAACTCCTTCGGGATAGTTTATTATTGCATTCGGACCTGTAGTAGCAATTGATGTAGAACCTGGACTAGACCAATTCCATTGAGCTATATTACCTAGAGAAATATCTGAAGTTTGAATTGTGGTTTCGAACCATGTCGCTGGGTTTTTTGAGACTGTAAAATCAGCAGTTGGTAATGGCGTAACTTCTACAATATTGTTTATTGTATTTGTATAAACACATCCATAATCAGAGGTTACAACAAGATCAAGAGAAAAAATACCCACGTCCGGGAAATCATTAGATAAAGTTTCTGTACCATTCATTATAAAACTCTCTCCATTGGAAAAAATGAATTGTGTTGTCGATATTTCTGTAGGATTGGATGAGGTATTTGTGAAAGTAAATTCTCCTGGCACACAATCTTTGGATTTATCAGGTACAGCATTTGGTGTAATTGGAGTTGGAAAAGTTATGGTTAAACATTCTTGGGTAGTAGGTGATCCACATTGTTCAGACAAAACGACACAATATTGTGTATTCGTATTCAGAGGATCCACAGGGATATTAGAACCTACTCCTATTTGTTGCCCATTTTCACTCCAAGTAAATATATAAGTTGACGATCCACCACTACCTTGGGCAATCAGGTTGATTGTAGCCTCTGGGCAAATCATTGAATCAGGTGTGACAAAAGTCAATGATAGTGGCAAAGGTTCGTTAATAACGACAGAAATAGAAGAAATACAACCTAAGTTGTCGGTAACAGTTAGTGTATGGGTATTAGCATTCAAATCCGAAGCAGTGTTCGTTGTTGAAGATGAAATATCCCAATCGTAGGAATAAGGTGCAGTACCCTGAGTAACAGTAATTGTTGCAGTTCCATCAGATCCGCTATTACAAGTTACATCTGTTTGATTCGCTATTACGATAGTCATAGCCGGTATTTCTGTAACGTTGACAGTAACAGTTCCAGAACAACCAATACTTGAAGTTACTGTACAAATATAGGTTCCTGCTGTGAGTCCTGTAGCAGTTTGAGTTGACTGATTTAATGGGTCGTTCCACTGATAAGTAACCGTTCCAAGGACAGGAGTCATTGTCGCTGTTGCAGTTCCATCAGCTCCACCTGAGCATGAAACTGGAGTTGTTGTACCCGAAAATTGTGCAGGTGTATCTCCAACAGTTACCGTTGCGTTTGCAGTACAGCCATTTCCGTCCGTCATAAATACTGTGTATGTTCCAGCAGTCACATTTGTTACAGTTTGAGAAGATGAAGCTAATGCCGGCCAACTAAACGTGTAGGGAGCTGGAGAATTGGCACCAGGCACTGCAGTTACAGATCCCAATCCTTGTGTACAGATATCAGGAGTAGAGGTTGCCGTTAGAGAAGGGTTTGCAACGGTGATCCATGTAGTATCTCCCGTTATTGAGCCGACAGGTGTTCCGCAAGCTGATCCAGATAAAAAATATCCGGAAGTTCCCGCTGGAATTGCATAATTTGGATTAGTGGAAGGTAAATTTAATACGCCATTGTTGTATGGAAAAGTTGCCAATACAGTACCTGCTGCATTACATGCATTCCATACAAAATTACTCCCAGGACTATTCACCATTACATAAGGAATCTGAGTTATCGTGTAGGCATTCGTATTGGATGGTGCAGTTGGTGTATATCTTCTGCCATCTTGATTAGCTCCCCAAACAGTGTTATTTCTACCGGGAGTTGTGTGAGCTATAGACATGGCATTGTTTTCAGTTCCTTGAATAGCCAAACCACTGTTCCAAGTCGTACAGATTGGTTTATTACCTATGTGATACTCTACAATATTCGATGTTTCGTACAAGATTATCGCCATGTAGTTACACTGTGATGTGCAACTAAACATATAAATGTCTTTGTAAAGCACAACGAATTTTCTATTCGGTGCTGTACCTACCGTTTGATATTGTACTTGTCCTCCTAACGATGGATTGATGTCTTGATAGGTTAACATTGCTGAATTCCTAGCTCCTGTTATTATTGTGTTTGGTAGCGGTCCTCCTGTCAACGACCATGGACAATACTGACTAGCCTGTGAAGTATTGAATGATACCAAACCATTAGAACCAATTACACATTGTGTATAATTTTGCCCGTAGAAACTAAAAGTAAATCCAATATTAACTGTTCCTGACCATACATCGTCTGATAACGTTACGTTTGTGGGAGAGTTTAAGTATATACCTGCAGAAGTATTAGGGTTTCCACCAGTATTACAATTCGTTAAGGTGACGGTTTGACCAGAACAAATAGTAGCATCTTGTCCTAAACATAAAGCGACATTTGAGCCCGCAAGGGAAAAGTTATGTAAAGAAATGATTGCCGATACTGCAATTAATAGTGCGTTTTTCATTTATTTTAGTTGGTTTAACTTAAAACGATTCAAAGTTACAAAAAGTTGCCTTGGACAAGTATGATTTTTTTTATAAATCATGAATGAAATATCTAATTAGTGTCAATTTAACACTTTAAACAATTACAAATAATCTCGTTGAAGGAAAGAAAACTTAATTAAATTTGCTCCTGTTAACCATAAATAAACACAATATGTCGAATAAATTTCATGCAGAGATTGAAGCGTTCATGTCTCGAGTAAAAGAAAAAAACGGTCATGAACCTGAATTCTTACAGGCAGTTCAAGAGGTAGCGGAAACAGTCATTCCTTTTATTGAGGAAAATCCGAAATATAAAACTGCGAAAATTCTGGATCGAATTGTAGAACCTGAACGAACAATTATTTTTAGAGTACCGTGGTTGGATGATCAAGGAAATATTCAAGTAAACAGAGGTTACAGAGTGGAATTTAATTCAGCAATAGGACCATACAAAGGTGGCCTTAGGTTTCATCCATCTGTTAATCTATCCATATTGAAATTTTTAGGTTTCGAGCAAATCTTCAAAAACTCTCTTACTACCCTTCCGATGGGTGGTGGAAAAGGTGGTTCTGATTTTGATCCAAAAGGAAAATCAGATAATGAAGTTATGAAATTTTGTCAATCATTTATGACGGAATTAGCTCGCCATATCGGAGCTGATACGGATGTTCCTGCTGGAGATATTGGTGTTGGTGGAAGAGAAATTGGCTACATGTTCGGTCAATACAAAAGATTAAGAAACGAATTTACTGGGGTACTAACAGGAAAAGCCAGAAATTGGGGTGGTTCATTAATTCGTCCGGAAGCAACAGGTTATGGAACAGTTTATTTTGCGAAAGAAATGTTAGCAACTAAAGGTGATTCCTTCAATGGTAAACTAGTTGCAGTTTCAGGTTCAGGTAATGTTGCTCAGTATGCATGTGAGAAAGCTACTGAATTAGGAGCAAAAGTGGTGACTTTATCCGATTCTGAAGGATATATTTACGATGTGGATGGAATTGATGCAGGCAAATTGGCTTATGTCATGGAGTTGAAAAATGTTAAACGTGGTAGAATTTCAGAATATGCTGCGAAGTATCCAAATGCAAAATTTGTAGCTGGAAAAAGACCATGGGAAGTTAAAGTTGATATTGCGTTACCTTGTGCAACTCAAAATGAATTGAATGGAGAAGAAGCAAAAGTTTTAATTTCTAATGGTGTAAAGTGTGTAGCAGAAGGTGCAAACATGCCTTCAACTCCGGAAGCAATTACTGCTTTTCAACAAGCTGGTGTACTTTTTTCTCCAGGTAAAGCTTCGAATGCCGGAGGTGTAGCTACTTCAGGATTAGAGATGTCTCAAAACTCGTTGAGATTGTCTTGGTCGAGAGAAGAAGTTGATCAACGTCTTCACGGAATTATGGTTTCAATACACGAAGCATGTGTGAAATATGGTAAAAATGAAGATGGTTCTATCGATTACGTTAAAGGAGCCAATGTTGCTGGTTTTGTAAAAGTGGCCGATTCAATGATTGATCAAGGATTGGTATAATTCCCTTGACGAATAAAAATTAAAGCTGTCTTCGGACAGCTTTTTTTTTGGATTTGTGTGAGGTTATTTTAAAAATCATTATTTTTGTTTAGAATAATTCTAAATAATGAGTCAGAATTCTTGTCCTTTCATTGAAGAACTTAGCTGTCCTTGGGTGAATACTCAAACGGACACCAAAAAAACAAAATGTTGCAAGAAGTACAAGAAAAAAGGACATGCTTGTAAAAAATGTCCGAAATTTGGATAATTACGCTGATCATTGAAAGCTTGTCTTAGTTTTTTTATTTTACTATTTAATTTCAGTACCACATTCTGTCAAATTCACAGAGAATTTAGTGTTGGAACGAGTTATGTGTCTTCACAGTATGATATTTTTCATAATGTTGGTTTAAGTTTGAAGAAAAATAAATTTGGGTTCAATCAAGAAATAGGACTGAGCCATAAATATTTGGAAATTGGCCAATTTAATTGGCGTTTTCAAGAACAATTTTGTTACTACATGCCACTATCAAAAAGATTTGCATTTCAAAATGGTTTATCTACAGGATTAACAACACAACTGAATAATTCAGGATTTTATCGACTCGACGAAAATGTGTTTTTTGGATTACATTTTAAGGATTTTCTCGGAGTTTTTTTGAGAAATTACGTCGGAATCATGCATCAAATGAAAAGAAACACACACTTATTTACAAAGGTTAATTTTGCTACTCAAATTGGTGTAAGTTATGATTTTTAACCGATCAGTTCTTTTTTTACTCACATTGCTACTGTTTTATTCTTGTAGAAAAGCTACTATTTGTCGTGACATTGAAGTGTACGGACATGCTGCCATGGGATTATCAATGCCAAATTCAGGTTATCACGCGAATAGTTTGGAAGCAATAAGTTTGGCTTCAGAATTCCCCACCTTAAAAGGAATTGAACTAGATGTAAGAATGTCTAAAGATGGTGAATTATGGTTGTTTCATGATGATTTTTTAGAGGATGAAACTACAGGTGCTGGTTGTGTGGAAGAGAATATGAGTGTTGAACTGGAAACTATTCATTATAAATCTTTTCATAAAGAAAAATTGACGAAATTGTCCTCAATTACCTTTGATAGTTCTAAAACTTATTTTTTAGATTTGAAATGTTACAACGCATGTACAGAAGTACTTGTGAATCTCGAAACATTTAAACAAAAACTTGATCATTTGGCTAAGCCGAATTTGATCTTGATTCTTCCTTCTAAGGATTTGTTTCCATATTTTTCCTTAGACCATAATTGTGTACTTTCTAGTGATAATATCGAATTAATTCGTCAAGAGTTTAATACTAATGATTGGTATGGGGTAGCAATTCGAAATTCGAAAATCAGTGCGCAAGTAGTTCAAGAATTCGTTTCAATCGGCAAAAGAGTTTATTTGTATGATATTCGTTCACCCAAGGGTACATTAAAAGCCATTAAAAAGAAACCAACGGGAATAATTACAGACGATGTATTTGCGGCACAATCAATTTGTAAATAAAAAAAGACCTTGAATCCAAGGCCTTTTTTCAGCGGAGAGTGAGGG
>CAZLVX010000120.1:4839-6746 GCA_964562965.1 uncultured Lishizhenia sp. | reverse complement strand
TCCGCTCAAAAAGGTGATTCATTGAAAAAACCAAGTCGATTTTCATTTGATTATTCAATGGGGTATCAACGGCAGAATATGACCGAATTGAATCGCTATTATATGGATTCATTTGCGCTGAAGGTTGGTGTTTTTGACAAACACATTCACCACGGAATGTACCGAAATCTTAGTTTTTCGTACCACCCAAATCCGTTTTGGAGCATCGGTTTGAATTATAAGACAGATCAAGCAAGTGTTTCAAATCATTACCATTGGTATACGACAGACGATAATGGAAATATTTTGGATACTGTTCAATCAAATTTTCAATTTAAAACCAAAAATTCGGCTTTGGGAGTGCTGTTTCACTTGCAATGGAATACTTTATTCTTCAAGAAGAGTAAGAAAAAGGTTTGGGATGATTTTCACCTAAGCACTTCTGCCGGAATATCTTATAATTTGTCTATTCTCTCACTAAATCAAAGTACTCCTTTTTTTAATCTTTTGGATAGAACAGATTTTCTTGGTGAAAATTTTGGGTATAATACTCAATTTACAATGAGTTACCCCGTACTAAAATTCAACCATTCACAACTTAGATTGGGTTTTAATTTTGGATATCAATGGTCAAGAAGCAATGCGTTGACATACTCAAATGGTGCGCCTTGGCAAGTTGGCAATTATTCGGTAAAGGCCAATTTTTCAGGAATAAACACCGGTTTAAGGCTATCATATCTAGTTGGAAATAATAAAAATAGTATCTCAAAATATCGAAATTCAGCCAATACAATTTACTTTGATGTATTTGGACAAGCCTTGTATGGAGCCTTAGGCTATGACAGAATTTTGAATGTACATTCAACCAGAGTGAATCATTCAGTGAGTGCAGGAATACTTTACCTAAACCAATTTCCTTGGACGTATTTGCGTGTGTTTTCTGTTCCCGTTTCTTACAATATGCTTTTTGATTTTCATCCAACTAAAAATCTTCCACATAAAGTAGAAGTGGGAATGGGACTTAGCTACATGGATCTTAAAAGTGGACAAGACAATTATTTTTCCACCGAATCATATTTGTATCCTTCACTGCGCATAGGTTATCGCTACCATTCTATGAAAAATGGCTTATTTTTCCGAACCACCTTTACCCCGGTTTTACCCGGATTAGAATTTTCTGATGGATATTCATGGTTTGGATCAGCAGCATTTTTTGGGCAACGTTTTATGCCTTGGGCAGGATTTAGTATCGGAAAAACATTTTAATGATGAGTAACTCTTATGGATAAATTAATTAGGATATTCATTTTTCTTTCAACTTTCGGGTTACATGCCCAAAACTCACAATCCGATTTCAGTATCAAAGCACCTGTAGATTTAGCAATTTCCACTAAAAAATCTCTTTGGTCCACCCACTATTACATTCACAGATTTCAATCAGGCGGATCAATTCCACTGGTACTTTCGGATGGGAAACAAACAAATCTCTTTGCTGATACCTGCGATTTTTGCACGGCAGCATTAGAAGGTACAGCCTTTGTTCAAGATTCGTTTGGAAATATTACGATTCTCAATTTTGATAAAATCGGTGAAAAGTCAGTCGTTAATTGCCGATCTTGTTCAAAATTTTCAAAAAGTAAACTCGCCGTTGAAAATTTTGGTAAAGTACTTTGGAAAAAATCAGAAGGTTTTGGTGACGGTGTGCTAAACTATAAACTAATCCCATTCAGGACGATGGCCGTTGACAAAAGTATTATTCCATATGGAACTGTAATATTTATTCCAAAGGTTAAAGGAAAGCCAATTATCCTTCCAAATGGTTTGGAGGTAATTCACGATGGTTATTTCTTTGCAGGAGACACTGGAAGTGCGATTAAAGGAAATCACATTGATATCTTTACCGGAATTTTTGATGGAAATCCATTCAA
>CAZLVX010000120.1:1857-4739 GCA_964562965.1 uncultured Lishizhenia sp. | reverse complement strand
GGTGCAATTTTTCCAATTATTCCATCCAGTGGCGTATAAAATAGAACATTTATGGCACCCTTTATCGCCTCAACATTGGAAGAGTTTAAACTACGTAAAGCCATAGAAAATCCACTTGTTTCATACTCAATAAAGTGCCAATAGCACGCCGGTATAAATAAGGTATCACCTTCTTCGATTTCTCCGGTTAAACAAGTTAAAAATGGATAGGCTGGGTCTTTTTGAAATTCAATCGAGGTAAGGTCTAAGTGACTATGCGTGGTGAGTGGCTGTCTGTAGAGTAAGGTTGAATACTCGGGAGAAAAGAGGGTGATTTTTTTTCTGCCATAAAATTGTGTCAGGAACACATCGGAGTGATCAAAATCATAATGTAATCTTACATTGGAACCTTCTCCTCCAAAAAATAAGTAAGGCATCTTTAACCATCGCATGGCAAAAGATGGATAGTTGAAGTCGTTTTTTAGTTCAGGTTTGGATTTAATTAAATTAAAGGCAAACAAGCGATAGTCCGTCGGTCCATTCTCGATCTCAGTCAAAAAATCCCTAAATTTCATAGAATAATCTACACCTCGGTTAATTTGTGTTGCGTTTTTCTTTGACCAATCTCCAGATACTGGTATATCCAGGTTACCATAATTGGAACGAAAAAAAGAATAGTTCCATTTTTCCATGGCAGGCCAGTTTTTACAAAATGATTTAAAAATTAAAGGAGTTCGTGTTTGTAGATATTCTTTTCTAAAAGTTTGTTCGTCTATTTCATTTCGGCGTTGGATTTGGATGGATTTCATAAGTCGAATTTTTTTTCAAATTTGACTCAAATTACCCAGTCGCTATTACGGGATTCGTCAATTAACCTTTTTCAAGTTGCGAAATTCACAATTCTTTAGGTTCGAAAGTTGAGAGAGAATTAAAGAAGTCGTTCCTAATTATCTAGGATTTCTAAAAAATTATGATTTTCAAATTAATTCAGTATTGAGAACTGATTAATTTTGTAGCGATTAAAAAGTAATTGTATGATTTTTCAATATTACCCTGTTGGTCAAGGATATTTCTTTTGTGGCAAATTGGGAGAAGGTGCCCACGAAAAACAGCTGGTGATAGATTGTGGATCCAGTTTTGAGAGTGCTTACCTTCACGATGCAGTAAAGCGTTACAAGGCATCAAATAAAAAAAAGCATATTCACACGTTGGTATTATCTCAACTTGAATATGATCGTGTATCTGGTTTACATGAATTACTGGAAGATTTCACCTGTGATGAAATTATACTTCCTTATCTCGACAGTCGGGAGCGCTTGTTAATTTTGATTAACCACCTATGGAAATACATGTGTTGCCCAGAAGATGATCGCTTTAATGACTTTCTGGCTTCACCTCATGCGTACATTTTGAAGATATGCCCTTCTGTTAAGAAAATCACGTATCTCTATCAAAATACGGAAGTAACATCAGCAAAAGATCTTGAAGAATCGTCAATTGGGTTACTTCCTGAATGGCAAAGTATTCTTGAAAAATTCCCACAAATTACATTCAAGAAGGGAAATGGTTGTATATCATTACATGATAACTGGTTGATTCACCTAAACTACCACCTAACTCCTTATTTTCATTCGGATGCTGTTCGTGAATATGTATTAAAAGAATACCAATTGGACATTCGAACTTTTGAATTTACTGAATCACAGTTGTTGGATACCTTGTATCAAGAAGAAAAAAGAAAAATGTTTAAAAATTGGTTTGATAGACCGAAACTAAACATTAATAGTTCAGGAATTTCTATTTGGATACAGCCCCAAGGTGTTACGGCAATTGCATCAGCAAAATCCTTTAAAAGTTTGGCTTTTCCAGCTTTAGAAAGCTACATTCATAACCAAGACACGAATCATTTTGGTCTTACGAAAAACGCGATTTTAATTTCAGGTGATTGTGGAATTGCGCAACTTTTTTCTTGCGATTTTTTACGTAAGAAACAACATGAGGTTGCGGTTTTTCAAGTTCCACATCATGGTTCAAGTACCGGTTGGGATGAGAATAAATTAAAGGGTTTTGACGCGGGTCATAAGGCTACTGCACTATTAAATTTCGGTTTCGGTAATACTTTAGGTCATCCGAATGCAACAGTACTACTTGACTTGTTATCGTCGAAAATGGAACTTCGCGAAGTCTCTCAATTTGTAGGAGTGGAAATACTTTACGAAATGGTTTGATCAAGATCATCAACTACAACAAAAAATTTCACTCAAAAAAAAAGGGTTGCCAATTGACAACCCTTTCTCGTATGTAATTTTTTTATTTGTTCAAATGACGACCGTAACGGTTTTTGAATTTATCAATTCTACCAGCAGTATCCACAAATTGTGCGATTCCAGTAAAAAACGGATGTGATTTGTGAGAAATATCCAATTTCACCAACGGATATTCATTTCCGTCTTCCCAAGTAATCGTTTCCTTTGTTGAGGCGCAAGAAGGACAAACAAAAGAGTAATCGTTCGACATATCTTTAAACACTACCAATCTGTAATCTTCTGGGTGAATATCTTTTTTCATGTTAATTCTATTTCAAAAATGGATTGCAAATTTAGTTATTTCTTTTGAAAATACAAGATAATTTTCATTTTGATATCTATTTTTTATGAATTTAAACATTTCGTAGGTGAAAACTATTAGATTGAAGAGATTTTAGTGACATTCTTCGCGGTATTTTCACCACCAAGGAAAGCTATGAAATTTGATAAGCCCCATTCGTTAGCATTACTATGCGCCCAATTCGGATTTGATTTTGTAGGCGACCCTAATCATGAGATCACCGGGATAAATGAAATTCACGTGGTGGAACATGGCGACATTGTTTTTGTCGACCATCCTAAGTATTACGAAAAAGC
>CAZLVX010000120.1:0-1757 GCA_964562965.1 uncultured Lishizhenia sp. | reverse complement strand
TTATGTTCGATTGATGCAGGAGTTACGGGCCTAACAACAATTGGTCGCGGGACAAAAATTGATAACCAAGTTCAAATTGGTCACGACACACAAATTGGTGAAAATTGCCTTTTCGCTGCTGGTGTTGGCGTGGCTGGTTGCGTTAAAATAGACAACCATGTTACGTTCTGGGGCCAGGTGGGGTGTGCGAGTGGTGTACATATTGGTGATGGAGTAACCGTTTTAGCACAATCTGGGATTTCAAAAGATTTAGAACCAGGAAAAACGTATTTTGGAAGTCCATGTGGTGAAGTAAAAGAAAAATTTAAAGAGATGGCTGCTCTGCGAATGTTACCGGAATTTTTAAAAGGAAACCGATGATTATTTCCAAGAAAAAAGATGTGCACTACCAATTAGAGCTAAAAGACAATAAGCTCAATTCTTTATTGGAAATCACCAATGCCATTAATTTAAATCTTTCCACTGACAAACTTTTGAAGATATACGCTTTCATTCTAAAAGAACAACTGGGATTTAGAAAATTTGTACTCCTTCATGCCAATGAAAATTGGGATTGTATAGTGAAAGTTGGATTCAGAGGGAAATTAGATTTTCAATTAATTCAGCAACACCTTAATAAGATCAGAGAGGTAACCTTAGTGGAAAGTTCTAACTATTCTCTATTGAAAGAGTTTCAAGCGGTAATCCCTGTTTTTCATTTGGAGAATCCGCTTGCTTATCTGTTAATATCCTCCAATGTTTCGAGTACTCAATTAGAAACAAGTCATTTTCATTTTACGCAAACGCTAACAAATATTATTACTGTTGCAATTGAGAATAAAAGGCTCGTGAAGCAAAGTATTATCAAAGAACGCATCTCAAAAGAGTTAGAGGTTGCCTCCGAAATGCAGAAATTATTATTCCCTTCTGATTTGCCATCCAACCGGAAAATGGATATTAGTGCCAAGTACATCCCTCGGCATGCCATCGGAGGAGATTATTATGATTTTATCCCTTTGGGAGATGAAGAATACATCATCTGTATTGCGGATGTCTCAGGAAAAGGAATTAGTGCGGCATTGCTAATGGCTAATTTTCAGGCTACGATCAGAACTTTATTTAAATATCAGCGCTTTGAATTGCCCTTCCTCATGGAAGAGCTCAACAAAAAAGTCATCAAAAGCACTAATGGTGAAAAATTCATTACGTTTTTCCTCGCTCATTATAATGCGCATACCCGAAAATTAAAATATGTGAATGCAGGGCACAATCACCCAGTTTTATGGCACGGAAGAAAGGCAACATTTCTCAAAGACGGGTGCATTGGTCTTGGGATGTTAGATGAACTTCCATATGTTAAGGTTGGACGCATTGAATTGTTGCCAAACACGACATTGGTACTCTACACAGATGGAGTAGTGGAATTGGAAAATGAAAATGGAGAACATTTTGGATTGGATCGCTTAATTAAAAACATTCAGTCTTATTCACCATTGGCCATGGAGGATATGAACAATATTATTCTTTCTAAATTAGATGAGTGGAGAGGTAATTTAAATTTCGTGGATGACACCGCTATCTTCAGTTGTAAATTCTTTTAAACTCTATTTTTCCAATAGCAATCGCTGGACTTTTTTAGTTGCACTTATTACGGGTATTGCGTACTATTCAGCCTTTGATTTTTTACGTTGGAATCAGTACGATTCGGCAAGTTATGAAGCGGGAGCTCGCTTATTGTTTGGTTTGGAGGGTGGAGCTGACCTACAAGGCAGAATGTC
>CAZLVX010000119.1:0-6823 GCA_964562965.1 uncultured Lishizhenia sp. | reverse complement strand
ACAAAAGATAATTCTGTTTTAAAAGGTGTCACGAAAGATGTAATCGAAGATAATATTGAATTACCTGGTATTTTCATGGGGTATAAATTTCCAGAACAAACACACCCGGACGCATATGCGTTGGAAATGATGAATGAAGTACTTTCTGGTGGAAGCAGCTCCCGAATAAATAAAACAATTGTTGAGAAGAAAAGAATGGCATCTTTTGCCTTCTCTTTTAATTATGGATTGGAAGATGCCGGTATAGGAATCTTTGCTGCTATTGCGTCGAAGGATGTTTCTTTGGATGATATTCAAAAAGAATTCGATGGTCAAATTGAAACGATTAAAAAGGAATTAATTTCAGAGGAAGAATTTCAAAAAATTAGAAACAAATTTGAAAACAACCTTGTGACAGCAAATGCAAGTATTGCGGGAATAGCTGAGAATTTAGCTGACAACCACGTGTATTTTGGTAATGCAAACCGAGTAAATTCTCTAATGGATAATTACATGAAAGTAACCAGAGAAGATATTCAACGTGTTGCTAACAAATACCTTACGCAAGATGCTCGCGTCATACTTCATTATGTACCTAAAGCGAAATAAAACGAAATAGTATGAAAAATATAGTTATCATAAGTGCTTGTTTCCTTACTGCGACTACTTTTGGTCAAGTTGACCGATCTGTTCGTCCTGCACCTGCTCAAGCCAAGAAAATAGAGATTAAAGACTCAGAAGTTTTTACCACTTCAAATGGAATTACTGTGATATTATCGGAAAATCACAAACTTCCAAGGGTATCATTTGATTTAAGCATGGGCTCTGATCCAAGAAATGAAGGAGACAAAGCTGGTCTTTCGGATATGGCTGGTTCTTTAATTATGTCCGGAACTTCAAACCGTTCAAAAGACCAATTGGATAAGGAAATCGATTTTATCGGTGCTTCGCTCTCAGCAGATAAAAATTCCATTTCGATGTCATGTTTAACAAAACATATGGATAAAGGATTAAACCTTTTGAACGATGTCCTGATGAATGCGAATTTTCCTGAGAGTGAATTTGATCGTATTCGCAAGCAAAACGAAGACGGCTTGTTATCAGCAAAATCAGATGCTGGAACAATGGCTCAAAATGCAACGGTAAAAGTTAATTTTCCAGGTCATCCGTTCAGTGATGTAATGAATGAAACTACTTTGAAGAACATTACGCGTCAGGATGTAATTAATTACTACAAATCAAACTTTACTCCAGACGGAGCATATTTAGTGGTGGTAGGAGATATTACAAGAAAACAAACAGAAGAGATGGTTGCTAAATATTTTGGTGAATGGAAAGGTGGTAAAAAATACGTCGCATCCTTGCCTGAAGCAACTCAACCGAAAGGTAATCAAGTAACATTTGTTAAAAAGCGTGGAGCTGTTCAAAGTGTTGTTTACGTTACTTTTCCAATAAAAATGAAAACAGGAGATGTGAATCAATTGCCTTCAACTGTGCTAAATGGAATTCTTGGAGGCGGAGGATTTGGTACGCGATTAATGCAAAACCTTCGAGAGGATAAGGCTTATACTTATGGTTGTTACTCTGCCATGAATATTACAGAAAATGGCTCATGGATGTCTGCAGGAGGAAACTTTAGAAATGCCGTTACAGACTCCGCAATAACTCAAATTCTTAAAGAATTCGAACTGATCACCACCGAATTAGTAAAGGACGACGAAATAAACCTAACGAAATCTTCTCAAGCCGGAGGTTTTGCTCGTTCTTTAGAGAGTCCTTCAACTATCGCGCGTTTTGCTTTAAATACGATAAAATATAAATTACCAAAAGACTATTATCAAAATTATTTGCAACGCTTAGAAGCTGTGAACAAGGATGATATTTTAAACATGGCTAAATCCTATTTCACCTCAACAAATTGCAACATAATTGTAGTTGGAAACGAGGAAATTTTGGATAAACTAAAGAAGTTCGATAGTGATGGAAAGGTTACAATTTTGGACGAATTCGGAAATCCGTTTAAAGAATTGGTGAAGGCTGACATTACAAAAGAGCAACTCATTACGAATTATCTTTTGGCCGTAACGAAATCAAGCTCGATGAAGGAGTTGACAAAGAAATTGAAAAAAGTAAAATCAGTTGAACGTGTTTCTGAGATGTCGGGAGCACAAATGCCGATGACTTTAAAATTTTTCAATTATTACCTTGCTCCTACAACAGAGGCGACAGCTTTAGAATTCCAAGGCAACATGATGCCGTTAAGCTATTTTGATGGAAAGACAGGATATACAAGTGCTCCTATGGCAGGAAAGAAAGAAATGACAGCAGAGGAAATTGCAAAAAAGCAAAAGGAAGCAGGTTTATTTCAGGAATTGAATTATGCTACAAATAACACAAATTACTCACTTGAAGGAATTCAAACTGAAAACGATACAGAATATTATGTGATAAAGATAGTAGACGGTGAAACCGAAAGTTATGACTATTTTAATCGAAAAACCTTTTTAAAAGAGAAGAGTTTAACCATTACCAAAGAGGGAGACAAAACAAATGAATCAACTCAGGTTTTTGGTGATTATAAAGAAGTAAACGGTCTTTTATTTCCGCACAGTTTATCCATGAATATGGGGCCAATGATTCTTTCCGGTAAAGTAGTGAAAGTAGAAGTCAATGGAAAACCAGATATGAAATTATTCAAAAAGTAAATTTCAACTTCTAAAAAGGCTGTCAATCGACAGCCTTTTTTTTTGCTCTATTTTCGAGTCAACATTATTAAAGTGTATTTTTACACCATGAGAACCCTTTGTATTTTTCTAATTTGCTTTATTACGTTTCATTCATTAGGTAAAACCCGCTTTGTACGTGTTGTATTTAGTGGAGATGCATCAACTTCGGCCACTATAATTTGGGATCAAAAAAGAGGTCAATTTATGGGTTTATACTTGGATACTATAGAACCTAGTAAAAATAGATACCGCCAAGAATTGCCTTTGACGTCAAAAAATAACTGGAAAGGGATGACAAATTGTTTGGTAGAATTAAAAAATCTAAAACCAAACACACGGTATTATTTTACAATAAAAGACACCGAGGGTTTTGGAAGAACGTATTATTTTTCAACAGCCCCTAATACTCCGGAAGAAAGACTTTCTTTTATTGCGGGAGGAGATTCTCGAGACAATAGACCTGTGCGTACGAAAGCAAACAAATTAGTTGCAAAACTCAAAGCACATGCGGTATTATTTAATGGTGATTTTATAGGATTAGACTTAAATTACCAATGGATTAATTGGTTTGAAGATTGGGAATATACGATTGATACAGATGGAAGAATAACGCCTTTAGTTGTTTCCAGAGGAAATCACGAGAAAACGAATATTGTTTTAGTCAAGTTGTTCAATGTTCCGCATCCAAAATTGTATTACAACACTACATTCGGAGGGAATTTAATAAATGTAATTTCCTTGAATTCAGAAATCTTGAAAATTGGTGGTCAAAAAATTTTTCTACGAAACTCTTTAGAGGATCATAAAAATTACTTTTGGCAGCTTCCACAATACCATCGTCCAATACGAGCGCACGTTAGCTTTAAAAAGGAAATGCAAACGCAATACAAAAACTTTGTTCCTTTATTTGAAAGATATAGCAATGTTCGGCTCTGTTTAGAAAATGATTCTCATACTACTAAGATAACATGGCCTATTTTAAGTTCTCAAGATAAGGATGCCGACGAAGGATTTAAGCGAAATGATGAAAAAGGCATTGTGTATGCAGGAGAAGGTTGTTGGGGAGCTCCACTTCGCGAAGCCGACGATAGTAAATCTTGGACCCGAGATGCAGGAAAAGTTAATCAATTCAATTGGATTTTTATTTCGAAGGAAAAGATAGAACTCCGAACTGTGAAATATGAAAATGTTGACAAAATTGTTCCACTGACCGAGGCAACTCGTTTCAACATTCCAGAGGAAATTGACCTTTTTGGACCAAAAAATGGCACATTGGTGGAAATTTATCCGAGAAAAGATAAATAAATTCTTCATTTGTTGATAAAAGTTTGAATCAAGCTTAAGCCTAATTGATTATCTTTGATTCATGTCAGAATTTGTTGTTTCCGCAAGAAAATATAGACCACAAACGTTCGATACGGTTGTTGGTCAAAAGACCATCACAGGAACACTCAAGAATGCCATTAAAAATGATCACTTGGCGCAAGCATTTTTGTTCTGCGGGTCAAGAGGTGTCGGTAAAACTACCACTGCACGTATTTTAGCAAAAACCATAAACTGCTTTAATAGAACAGAAAACATGGAGGCTTGTGATCAATGTGATTCATGCTTATCGTTTAATTCTGGTTCTTCTTTAAATGTCTATGAATTAGATGCCGCCTCAAATAATTCGGTGGATGATATCCGAAATTTAATTGATCAAGTAAGAGTAGCCCCTCAACTTGGAAGCCACAAGATCTATATCATTGATGAGGTTCACATGTTGTCGAGTAATGCATTTAACGCATTTTTAAAAACGCTTGAAGAACCTCCAAAACATGCGATTTTTATTTTAGCAACAACAGAGAAACACAAAATTATTCCTACTATTCTTTCGCGATGCCAAATATTTGATTTTAATCGAATAAAGGTGCAAGATATTTCAGAACATCTCGCGCTAATAGCATCCAAGGAAGGAGTTTCTGCAGATCCTGAAGCGTTGCATTTAATTGCCATGAAGGCAGATGGTGCATTGCGAGATGCGTTGAGTATTTTCGATCAAATGGTAACATTTAGCGGAAATAACCTCACCTACAAAAGTACCTCAGAGAACTTAAACATTCTAGATTACGAATATTATTTCAAAATTGTAGAGGCCGCTGAAAAAGAAGACATACCCATGGCCTTACTCATTCTTCACGATATTTATGATAAAGGATTTGATGGGCATAATTTTGCTATAGGTCTTGCCGATCATTACAGGAATTTATTGGTATGTAAAGATGTACGAACAAGTTCCTTATTAGAAGTTCCGGAGACCATTCAACGAAAATTCGAAGAACAAGCCAAGCGAGTTGAAAGTTCAGTTATTTTGAGAGCTCTTCACGTTTTGAGCAAAACTGATGTTCAATATAAATCTTCAAAAAATCCGAGGCTTCTGTTAGAAGTTTCGCTCATGCAACTCTGTTCCTTGAAACAAGAGCACGAAAAAAAAAATGCCTAACGGACCACATTGATATTTTACCATCACCAGTAGATTCGCTTCGAAAATCTACACTCAAAAAACCAATTGAATCTTCTGTAAAGCAAGAAACAAAGCCATCGGTAATTGTTGAACAGAAAACACTTTCAACTCCAACGGGAAATGTGACGCAAAGTCATATCTCAATTAAAAAAGTTCTAGAGGACCACAAGAAACAAGGTGAATTAGTTCCTGAAAAAGAGTTGCCCAGAGATTTTATAATTCTAGAGCAATTTAAAATGTATTGGAAACAATTTGCTTATCAGCTTAAAGATAACGGAATGGAAACCTTCCATCATGCCTTGATTAAACGAGACCCTTTGGTGATAAACGATGAACTTTATGCGATAGTTGTGGATAATCAAGTTCAAGTAGATTATATTCAGCCATTACTTGGTGATTTTATTAGTTTTCTGCGTGAAAAGGTGAACAATTTTTCTTTAGAAGTTAAACTTCAAATCAGTGATAAACCGGACGAGGAAGTAAAATACCTTACCGGAAAAGATAAATTTGCGGCAATGGCAAGAAAAAATCCAAACCTTCATGTCCTTAAATCGTTATTTAATTTGGATATAGACTTTTAGGATGTTTAAAGAGGTTATTTATTTACCTGGTTCACAAGAAATTGAAATAGCTTCTTTCATTAAGGAATACCAGAATAATAGTTCCGAGTTCTCATTTTTCACCTCCGGATCAACCGGCACTCCCAAAAAATTAATTTTCTCAAAAGATCAGTTGGATGTTTCAGCCAAAAAATCCATTACTTATTTTGAATTAGATGAATCTCACACCTGTTATTTGTGTTTGAATATCAATACAGTAGCTGCAAAAATGTTAATTGTAAGAGCATTTTTATGTGGTGCGCGCTTGATCTGCGGACCAGTAAAAAAAGAAATTAATTTACCCGAGGAGGTAAAAATAGATTTTATTTCATTGGTTCCAATACAATTAAAATACCTCATTGAAAAAAACATTGAGTCACTTCGAAAATCTAAAATTCTTATTGGCGGTGCATCTATCTCTACCGAACTAATAAATCAAATTGTTTCTTCAGATTTGAACTGCTTCCAATCGTTCGGAATGACAGAAACTCTTTCTCATGTGGCCTTGCGGAAAATCTCCTTTCCAGCATTACCTTATGAAGCTTTATCGAATATACATTTTAGTATTTCCGACACTTGTTTGATCATTCATTTTCCCGAATTACAAGATACACCAATTGTTACTAACGATGAAATTTTACTAATCGACGAGCAACATTTTCACTGGAAAGGAAGAAGGGATTTTGTAGTGAATTCAGGCGGTGTTAAACTTCACCCTGTAGATATTGAAGATAGAATTTACGAAAATTCAGGTCTAAAAACACTGTTGTTTGGAATTTCCGATAACGAATTAGGTGAAAAATTAGTCATGTTAGTGCTCACAAATAATTCAATTAACTTACATAAAAGTGACTTTCAATTCCTATTACCATTTGAAATTCCAAAACAATACCAATGTGTTGCGTCTTTTTTTTACCTTCCAAATGAGAAAATAGACCGGATAAAAACACAATTAGCTTTCAAAGAAAATGAGTGGAGAACGCTATTATAAGTTATTTGGATTGACTCACGATGCC
>CAZLVX010000118.1:5728-6839 GCA_964562965.1 uncultured Lishizhenia sp. | reverse complement strand
AGGCAATGCTGAAGATAAACTTTTTAATTTCTCCGCAGACGACTCCCCTACCATTGGAATATTTTTCACCAATTCAGCAGACGAATTCAGATTATCTTTTAAACTATTTATTTTGCCATCCAAATTCTCAACGCCATTCGTTAAAGAGGTCAAAATTGAATCAATTTTATTGGTGACACTTTGATTCATTGAATCTAAAAGCTCCTTTCCTCGGTCATATTCCGGTGTATTGATGGGGGTAATGTGAGCCTTAACAGTAAGGTCTGTTTTGTATGCTTCTAATTGCATCATGGGATTTAAAATTCCTTGTAGTAAAAAAGTTATCCCGATAAATGCAGTAGAAAGAAAAAGAGCGAAAATTCGATGTTTCCTTCCAAATAGAAAAAGCAAAATAATTACATAGAGAATGCTGATGATTAGAAAAACTATCAAGTTTTCATTGGCCACACTTTGATGCATATCTGCCTCTAATTCCAATTTTGCCGTCTGTTCCTTTTTCTTCTTGTATTCAACCTCAGTTAACCATTCTTGTAAATTGAGTAATCTGTCACTGTAATCGAGAATTTTAGCTCTTTCTTCGAGAGCGCTCTTCACTTTTGAATGTTCAACTTCACAAATATTTACATAGTGAACACTTCCGATCAAATACAAGGTAGTTAAAATTACGCTGACGTAAATGATTATTTTTGACATATTTAATTTCAAAATTACGATATGTTTTCAATCTTAACAAAACGCTAATTCAAGGAATTCTTAGAAATCCTTTTATTATCCGTACCTTTGCAGCTAATTTTAAAAATAGTACATGACATTTGAAGAGCTGGGATTGAGGCGAGAGGTGCTGAAGTCGTTAAAAGAATTGGGTTTTGAAGCACCGACCCCCATCCAGGAACAAGCAATTCCTTACCTCTTGCAGGAAGATTGCGATTTTGTCGGTCTGGCGCAGACCGGAACAGGAAAGACAGCCGCCTTTGGCTTGCCTTTAATTAATAACATTGAAACTAAATCTAGATTACCTCAAGGACTAATTATTTGTCCGACAAGAGAATTGTGTTTACAAATCTCTAAAGATCTTGAAACGTTTGCAAAATTTATCGATTGTTCTATAACA
>CAZLVX010000118.1:3525-5718 GCA_964562965.1 uncultured Lishizhenia sp. | reverse complement strand
CAGCCGTATACGGTGGAACAGACATCAGAAGGCAAATTACCGATATCAAAAAAGGAACGTCTATTATCGTTGCTACACCGGGAAGACTTGTGGATTTAATTAATCGAAAAGTCGTTCAATTAAGCCAAGTTCGCTACGTAATATTAGATGAAGCAGATGAAATGCTTAACATGGGATTCAAAGAAGATATCGATGCCATTTTGGACACGACTCCTGTTGACAAAAACGTTTGGCTATTTTCTGCAACTATGCCGAATGAAGTGGCAAGAATTGCCAGAACTTACATGACAGATCCTCTTGAGGTTTCAATAGGTCATAAAAATCAAAGTAATGAAAACATTGACCACATCTATTACCTAGTTAAAGAAAGAGACCGTTATGAGGCCGTTAAACGATTAATCGATTTTAATCCTAGCATTTATGGTCTGATATTTTGTCGCACAAAAAATGAAACCGCAACAGTTGCTGCTAAACTAGCTAAAGAAGGCTATAATGCTGAACCACTACATGGTGACTTGACACAAACTATGCGCGACAAGGTTATGGAGCGTTTTAGAAGTAAAGAATTACAAATTCTCGTTGCCACAGATGTTGCAGCAAGAGGATTGGATATCGACAATATTACGCATGTAATCAATTACAATCTTCCGGATGACATTGAAAACTACACACACAGAAGTGGTAGAACAGCGCGCGCCGGAAAAAAAGGAGAATCATTGGTGTTGGTTAATGGCAAAGAACTGTTTAAAATAAAGGCCATTGAAAAACAAATGCGTACAAGCTTTACTGTTGGTTCAATTCCTAATGCGGAAGAAATTTGTGAAATCCAATTGCTTCGTTTGATTGAAAAAACAATAACTACCGAAGTTAAAGAGCGTGACATTCAGAAATTCATGCCGAAAATCCTGTCTGAATTTGAGTCTTTAAGTAAAGAGGAAGTTATAAAGAAATTTGTCTCGGCAGAATTTAATCGATTCATCGATTATTACCATCGTGCTGGTGATTTAAATGCAAAAGCAGGAAAAGACGATAGCAGAGAAGGTCGCGGAGAGAGAGACAGAGATAGAGACAAAGGCAGACGAGAAAGAGAAGAAGGAAAAACTAGATTCTTTGTAAACATAGGTAAGCGCGATGGGCTAAATCCAGGTGCACTGCTTAGAGTTGTTTGCGATGCTACCGGTCTGAAATCCGATAAAATTGGAAGAATAGATCTAAATGCTTCTTTCTCATTTTTTGAGGCTGACGAGGAATATACTGAGCGAATTTTACGAAATGTCAATGGCCAAAATTTTGAAGGGCATGATGTTTCAATTGAAGTATCCTCTTCTGCCCAAGGAAAGTCAGGAGGCTCTTCAAGAGGAGGAAGAAAATTTGAATCACCTCGTGGTAGAGGCCGTTTTGGTGGCGATTCACGTAAAAGCAACGCGGGCGGAAATAACCGTAGAAAAGAAGATTTTAGCAACAAACGAAATAGACGATAGAACATTCACAACATGGAAATTAGAAACATCGCAATCATTGCACACGTCGACCACGGAAAAACCACCTTGGTAGATAAAATGATAGAAGCAGGAAACTTTTTAAACGAACGAGATCGCCCCACAGGAGAACTCATCATGGATAACAATGACCTTGAAAGAGAACGCGGTATTACGATCGTCTCAAAAAATGTATCCGTAACCTACAAAGGAACAAAAATTAACATCATTGACACCCCAGGTCACGCCGATTTTGGTGGTGAGGTGGAACGCGTATTGAACATGGCAGACGGGGTTTGCTTATTGGTAGATGCTTTTGAAGGACCAATGCCTCAGACAAGATTTGTATTGGGTAAAGCGCTTTCTATGGGAATTAAACCTCTTTTGGTTATTAACAAAGTAGATAAAGAAAATTGCACACCAGACGAAGTTCATGAAAAAGTGTTTGACCTTATGTTCGAGTTAGATGCAAACGAGGAACAACTTGATTTTCCTACCATTTATGGGTCAGCAAAGAACGGTTGGATGTCTGAAGATTGGAAGCAACCTACGGATTCAATCTCTCCACTTCTTGATAAAATCCTTGAATATTTTCCACCAAGAAAAATTGAAGAAGGGAATACACAAATGTTAATTACTTCATTAGATTATTCTTCATACGTTGGAAGAATTGCAATCGGTAGATTAACAAGAGGTGAAATTAATGAAAATCAAC
>CAZLVX010000118.1:0-3425 GCA_964562965.1 uncultured Lishizhenia sp. | reverse complement strand
GTTGGAAGAATTGCAATCGGTAGATTAACAAGAGGTGAAATTAATGAAAATCAACCCATTATAATTTCAAAATCAGACGGAAAACAAGAAAAACACCGAATAAAAGAAGTGTTTGTTTTTGATGGGATTGAACGTAAGAAAGTAAGTTCCGTTCAAGCAGGAGATATTTGTGCGATTACGGGAATTGAAGGTTTCGAAATTGGCGATTCCATTTGCGATGCTGAAAACCCAGAACCACTTCCTACTATTAAATTGGATGAACCGACAATGAGCATGTTGTTTTCTATCAACGATTCCCCTTTCTTCGGAAAAGAAGGAAAGTTTGTAACATCACGACATATTTTTGATCGACTACAAAAAGAATTGGAAAAAAATCTCGCTATGCGTGTAAATGAAACGGACAAGGCAGACAAATGGATGGTTTTCGGTCGTGGCGTTTTACATTTATCAGTGCTTATTGAAACCATGCGAAGAGAGGGTTACGAATTACAAGTTGGCCAACCTCAAGTAATTATAAAAGAGGTCAACGGTGTTAAATGCGAACCCATTGAAGAATTAACCATTGATTTACCAGAAGAATTTAGTGGTACTGCCGTTGAAGCTGTAACCAAAAGAAAAGGTGAAATGAAAAATATGGTTCCAAAAGGGGATCGTATGATTATTACGTTTGATATTCCTTCGCGCGGAATCATTGGGTTACGTAATTATCTTTTAACACAAACTGCTGGTGAAGCCATTATGAACCATAGATTTCTAGATTATCAACCATACAAAGGTGAAATTCCTGGACGTCAAAATGGATCTTTGATTTCACTTGAACAGGGAACTTCTATTCCGTTCTCCTTAAACAACTTACAAGACAGAGGCAAATTTTTTGTCGCACCGAACGAAGATATTTATGAAGGTCAAGTGATCGGCGAAAATTCTAGAGCTGGAGATCTTTGCGTGAACGTTACTAAAACGAAGAAATTAACGAATATGCGCGCTTCAGGATCTGACGACAAAGTTCGATTGGCTCCTCCAAAAGTATTTAGTTTGGAAGAGTGCTTGGAGTACATTCAAGATGACGAATACGTTGAAGTGACACCAAAGAATTTAAGGATTCGCAAAATTTTATTGAAAGAAACTGATAGAAAAAGGGCAGGCAAATCGTAAAATTGTAATAATTCTTTTTTTTATTCGTTTTTTTGGTGTGAAGAATTGGATTTTACTTCTTTTTTTATTCATTTATTCTGTTGGATTTTCTCAACAGGCCAATTTTTGGTCTCGGTCAGAGTTAGGTTTAAATCTTGGTCAAATGTATTACATTGGGGAACTGAATCCATACACACCATTTTACAAAAGTCAAAATGCTTATGGCTTGATGTATCGTTTGAATAGGAACGCAAGAATGGCTTACAGAATCAATTACACTTATGGAAATTTAGCCGCTTATGATGCCGACTCGAAAATTCCTCAAAATGTTAATCGAAACCTGCATTTTAAAACAGCTATTCACGAAGTTGTTGGTGGACTTGAATTTTATTTTAAATCGTATCAACTTGGAAATCCCCGTTATCCTGAAACCTTCTATTTTTTAGCTCAAATTGGCATGTTTTACATGAATCCAAAAACAGAATTAAACGGAGAGTGGATTGCTTTACAACCCTTGGGTACAGAAGGGCAAACAGGCAAAAAAAGATACAATAATTATCAACTTTGCGTTCCTTTAGGAATGGGATATAAATTTTCTATTGGGAAAATTATGGCCGTTAATCTCGATTTATCCATCCGAAAAACATTCACGGATTATATAGACGATGTCGGATCGAATTCCTATGCAGGTCAGTCGGATTTCATTAATCATGACGAACCTTCATTGAGTTATTCACTTTCAAATCGATCGCTAGACGGTTCACGCACTGAAAGAAGGGGAAACGAGGCGACTAAAGATTGGTATGTTTATGCTGGTGCAAGCGTCACTATAAAACTTGGAAACGGAAATATTTGTTGGGATTTTAAGTAATGTTTACTTACCCAGTGAACTCTCGTAGAACTTCGCGTATTCCTCACACCCTTTAACCTTCTTCATGGAAATCACAAGTTTTTCTTGAAACTGAGCATCAGAATCATAACTATTTAAGTGATCATACTTTTGTTGAAATTCGTTCATGCATTGCGGTGGATCAATAACGGTTGAGTCTGTCATGCAATGGCATATATCTTTTGCCATATTATCAAAATCCTGCTCATCGGCAGCGCATGAGGATAAAATTAAAAGTGAAATAACTAGCCATTTCATTTTACAAGTATACACATTACCATTGATATCCCACACCCAATTGTAAACCAAAAGTCGAATAGCGCGTTTTAATCAGTCCATCGTGTACAACGTTTGATACAGACGACCTTAACAGGGGAGATATCATAACTTTAAATCCAGAAATAGATACGTATTCTAACATACAGCCCAATTGACCCAAAACCACAAATGAGGCTGATTGATTGTTACTAACCATGTAATTGGACGAAAGATTGTTTGAAATGATATAATTGCCGATTGAATTTCCAACTGAGAAACCAAACGCTGTTCCAACAAAAGGTTTAATTTGGAATTTTTTTAGCGCAAATTTCCATCCAAAATTTAGTGGTAAATTGACATAGGAATAAGAATTCATTTGTTGCAATCCTGCCGTATCGTCAAACGTGATACGCTCTCCCAAACGAATAAAATCCAAACCGCTTGACAATACCATGTTTGCTCTATTAGCCTCTAATCGAATGGATAAATCCCAAGACGTTAAAGATGATTCTATTGCGTTCCTATTTCTGATAACATTTTTAAGATCATCTTCTGTATAGTTTGAAGTGAACACCGCTTGTTGTGCTGCAGAAAGACTCGGCGTTCCTTTGGACGAATAGATTTGACTGACTCCGTTAAGGACTGCTGCAGAAAAATTCCATTTTTTCTTTTGTTGAAGATTCTTTTTAGAATTTTTGGTAGTGATATTTGTCTCTTCCTTTTTAGTTGAATCCACCAACTCTTTAGAAATCAACACCTTTATCGTATCAATGATTTTCTCTTGCTCCAAAGGTATTTTCAGAACATTTTGCTGAATATCATTAAAAGTCAAATTAGGGTTATCCGTATAAACATCTTTTTCCACTGTAATCGCACCTTTCTTATCGTCAATTGGGTTGAGTACTTTTGAAACGTTTCTATTTGGCTGTTTTAATATTGAATTATATTTGAGGAAAATCTTGCTGACCGGAAGATTATCTACTTTATTATTCGGACTTTTTGATTTCTCATTTGTATACTCTGTTTGTTCGTGTTTAGGCTGAATTTTAACCTTTTCTGCCGAATAATAGTACCAGGTCGCCCAACCTACCAATGAAATAAAAAGCAAAAGTGATGAAAGATACCACTTCCAATATCCAAATCT
>CAZLVX010000117.1:3635-6884 GCA_964562965.1 uncultured Lishizhenia sp. | reverse complement strand
ATTCCTTTATCTTTCAATGCGTAAATTTTGTCGTAGGTATCGTAAGGATCTCTATAACTTCCGGTTTGTACTTTTTGTCTCTCAAAAAGTCTTTTTTGTCTTCCGAGTAGAAAATCCTTAGAGTTAGACAAAATCGTTCTCCAAATACCTTTATGCTTATATGCGTATGCATTGTCAATGTCAAAGGTCGGAGTGAATTGCAGTGTGGGTTTTTTAAGGTGCGGTTTAAGAATTTCATTCTTTTTTAACCAATAAATAATATCTAATGCCCATCTATCGCAAATTGCAAGCTCATGCCATTCAAAGCGATACAAGACACTATTCTTCCCTTCAAATCTTCCCCATTTATCGCGTTGAATGGAGCTATATTCTTCCATTCTACTGAGAATGTAGAAAATACTTGCCACTGGATCAGTCTTTCCGTTAAAACTCAAACAGCTTTCCTGGTAAAATAAATTTTTATCGATAGCGTAATTTCCTATGTCGGAATCATATAGCACTGAAGAAGGTTCGATTTTAATAACTCCTTCAATCTCTGTATGGGAATAATTTAACCGAGGTTCTGAAATGTGAATGAATTCATTGTAATTGTACCATAACTTATAGCGGATACCTCTTTCTTTAAAGATGAATTCGAATGTATATTTCATTCGCTCGTTTAGATCCGAAACAAAAATGTGAATCATCGTCTATAAGTCCGATATTATTTTACTAACGATAAATTCTGCTGCTTTTCCGTCTCCATAAAATGGGGGGTAGGTGTAATCACATTTTTTCAAGAGTGCATCTGCACTATTGATAATTTCGTTCTGACTCGCACCTGCTAGTATTGCGTTCCCATTTTCTACGATTTCAATCCATTCTGTTTGTTCACGCATAATCACACATGGTTTTTCAAAGAAAAAGGCTTCTTTTTGCAATCCTCCACTATCTGTTATGATAATTCTTGCGTTTTTTTCAAGAGCAATAATATCTAAAAATCCAGCGGGAGGAATGATTTTAATTGCGTCATTATTCATTATTTCTTCGTAGAGGTCATGCTTTAACTGATCCTTCATTTTATGTCGCGTTCTCGGGTGAATCGGCAATACTATAGATAAGTGATGCTGCTTTGAAATTTCAATTAAGGCACTGAAAATTGAAGTTAAATTTACGGAATTGTCCGTGTTTGAGTCCCTATGAATAGTGCACAGAACATATGAATTTGGAGCAATCTTCAAATCCTCTAGAATATTCGATTTTTGTTGTGAAATAGTCGAAAAATACATACTGTTATCATACATAACATCTCCACACAAATATATATTGGGATGATCAACATCTGCTTTTTTATGAATGGATGAATCAAATCCTTCTCTCTTAAGATTTTCTAACCCTGTTTTAGTTGGAGTGAACAATAAAGTCGACATATGATCACTGGCAATTCTGTTTATTTCTTCGGGCATTGCTTTGTTAAACGAACGAAGACCAGCCTCAATATGTACAACAGGTATATGAATTTTAGCTGCGGCTATGGCACCGGCTAAAGTTGAATTAGTGTCGCCATAAATCACAACAGCGTCCGGATTTTCTTCTGTAAAAAGTTTTTCAAGACCATCTATCATTTTCGCTGTCATAGCGCCATGACTGCCACTTCCAACTTCTAAATTATATTTTGGACGCGGTATCTGCATTTCATTGAAAAACACATCAGACATATTCGCATCGTAATGTTGACCGGTATGCACAATGATTTCCTCTACGTCTTGAGAAAAATGTTCGCGAATGGCACGGCTTATTGCTGAAGATTTAATGATTTGAGGCCTAGCCCCGATAATAGTTACAATACGTTTTTTGGTCATGATAAGAGTCCTTCTACTTGAAAGCTAAGATAACCATTATCCGTGAAAATGACATGATCCAAAATGGATACCTCAATGAATTTACCGAATTCGTATAAGTTTCTAGTTAGAATGACATCTGCTTTACTTTCCTTTTTAATCCCAGAAGGATGGTTATGACATAAAATTATTCCCGTCGCTTGAAACAATAAAGCCTTATTAAAAATGATCCTACCATCTGCCAATGTAGCTGTCAATCCGCCTTTTGATATCAAAGAAATCGCAAGTAATTTTTTTGCGTTGTCAACGTAAAGAGCATAGAATTCTTCATGTGTGAGTTTTGACAAATAAGGTTTCATTATTTCATAAACACATGAGGGTGAATGGAGATGTGTAATATGACTCGTTTTCTCTCGCTGGATGCGATGGGTAATTTCTTTTAACACCGATAGTCTTCGGGCATAAACAGTTGGTATTTTGAATATAATTGACATTTCAAGTTCAGTAAAATCAGAAAGTTTTGACCAATCAAAATTTATTTTTGATAATATTAGTTCGGCAACGGAAAATGCAATGGTTGGGTTATTAGGTTCTAGCCATTTTGCTAACAAAACCAAATCCTCTGATTTAGATTCATGATAAGGCAATGCAGCATTTGCATAACCAACTAAACTTTCTCCCCTCTCATCCAACATCACTTGAAATTAACTATTTTTGATTGGATTTCAAAATTTATTTTCTCACATCATGTCAAAAAAAAATAAGAAATGGGTTAATGTTGTTTATTCAACCAACCCGGATTTTCAATACGAACAGGAGCAGGAAGAGCAATCAGAGACGCTCGATAAAAATCAGCAAAAACTTTACGTAAGCATTGATCGAAAACAACGTGCGGGAAAAGAAGTCACCTTAATTGAAGGATTTGTAGGAGTGGAAGATGATTTAAAAGAACTTGGAAAACTCATAAAAACAAAATGTGGAGTTGGTGGAACTGTAAAGGACAATGAGATTCTTATTCAAGGAAATTTTAAAGATAAAATCTTTGATTTACTTATCAAGGAAGGCTACACACAAACAAAAAAGAAAGGCGGAAATTAATGAATTACTATTGCTAATTTTTTTTGTAATGAGGCTCAATATGAATATGAACATTAGCGATAGTCTCAATTCGCGACATTATTAAATCCTTCGCTAAGTGTGAGATTTCATGACCTTTCTCTACTGGCAAGTCCGGTTCAACTTCAATGTGCAGATCTACCTGATAGAACATGCCTGATTTTCGCACCCAACATTTCTCTGTTGCTTTAACACCTTTCACTTCAAATGCTATTGCTCTAATTTCATCAATTAGTTCATGATGCATGTGTTCATCCATAAATTCACCCAATGTGGGTCGGAAAATTTTATAAGCATTGTAGTATATAAAAAG
>CAZLVX010000117.1:0-3535 GCA_964562965.1 uncultured Lishizhenia sp. | reverse complement strand
TAAATTCACCCAATGTGGGTCGGAAAATTTTATAAGCATTGTAGTATATAAAAAGTGAAGCTGCTATTGCTGCCCAATCATCTGCATGTACAAACTTTGGCCCTAAAAGTAAGGATATGCCGACGCCAGCAAGCGCAATAACAGATGAAATAGCATCGCTCCTGTGGTGCCATGCATCTGCCATCAAAGTACTTGAATTGGTTTGTTTTCCTTTTCGATAAACGTATTGAAATGAAATTTCTTTAATTAAGACAATAGCGACCAACACAATCAGTGTGAATGATTCCGGCATTACTTGTTCTTCGTAAAGATTTCTGATGCCTTCGTTGAGAATATAGGTTGCCGAAACAATTAAAAAAGCAACAACAGCAAAGGTAGATAAGGATTCAGCTCTTCCATGACCATACGGATGATCGTCGTCTGCCGGTTTCTGCGCATAGCGAATTCCAACAATCACCAAAATGCTAGAAAATACGTCAGAAACAGATTCAATGGCATCTGCCAATAAAGCATCCGAATGTCCAAGCACTCCTGCGATACCTTTTCCAACAGCCATTACAGCATTCGTGATTGCGCTTAATAAAGCTGTGCGTAATGCTAGTTTATTCCTAGATTCCATCAGTGCAAAAGAACGAAAAAATACGAGTACTTTTGTAGATAAGTGAAAAAAGGAATTTTCTACATCGTGCTTTCTGGGCTCTCGTTTTTGGTTGTCAATTTTTTTGTAAAATTATTCGGCACTGGTCCAGAAAACAACGTTATTCCGGGGTTACAAAAAATTCCCGCTCATGAGTTGGTTTTAGCGCGTTCAATCATTTCCTTTTCTATTAGCTCAAGTATTATTGCCTACCGCGGCTTGCCTTTTTTTGGAACCAACAAAAAATGGTTAACCATAAGAGGTTTGAGTGGAATGATGGCACTTACTATTTTTTTTCAGTCCATTCAGCACATGCCTATTGCAGTTGCCTCAACAATACAATATTTAGCCCCGATTTTCACCATGTTATTTGCAATGGTAATACTTAAAGAGAAAATCTTGAAAATTCAATGGCTTTTTGTACTACTTGCGTTTATTGGTGTTTTATTGATCGGTTTTAATGGTGTAATTCAATCAGATGCACCTGTTGCATTAAATCCTCTTTGGGTTGGTTTAGGAGTTTTGTCAGCGGCTTGTTCTGGGATAGCTTATGTCGCCATTGTAAAATTAAAACCCACGGATCAACCAATTAATATTGTGAGTTATTTTCCAATGATGGCTATACCGGTTATGTCGTTTTGGTGTCTGTTCGACTTTGTAATGCCTATTGGGATTGAGTGGTTTATTTTAATTTTGATTGGAATTTGTACTCAAATTGCCCAAATTTCACTTACTCGGGCCTTACATTTCGAAAGTTCTTCACTTATTATGCCTTTTCAATATTTGGGTTCTGTTTATGCTTTTCTTGTAGGGTATTTAATTTTGGATGAACGTTTGAATTCAGTAGTTGTTATAGGGGTTTTCGTGATTCTTTTAGGCGTTGTGTTTAATACGATTGTAAAGGCTCGAAAGCTAATTAATGGAATTTAATACAAAGATTGAATTATGCAACCAACACCTGAACATAATGAAAAAATAAGGAAGTTAACCTTCTCTGAAGTTTTTCCTCATTATCTTACAAAGATTAAACGAAAGGGTAGAAATGAAGATGAGCTGTATGCAGTGATTGAATGGTTAACCGGGTTTGATAAAATAAGAATCAACAAATTGATCGAGGAAAATGTATCTTTTGAGTCTTTTTTTGAAAAAGCCAAAATACATCCTGATTCTACAAAGATTAAAGGGACAATTTGCGGATACAAAGTTCATGAAATAGAGAATAACTTAACCAAACAAGTTCGCTACCTAGATTTGTTAGTAGACGAATTGGCACGTGGTAAAAAGCTGAGTAAAATATTTAGAACATAGATTAATTCTAATTATTTATTACTCTGCCGACAGCTCAAATAACATTTATCAGAATATAGTGCATACCTAGCTGATATAAAAAAAACAACACAAAATAAACGTCTCGAAAATCAATCTAAATCCTCACTAAATTATTTTGTATATAAGATGTATGTTAAAAATTAACGAATTGATTACTAGATTTTTTCGATTTTGAAATTTTACCTTTAATTTTGCACCATGATTATAACAAACACACATCATCATCTGTTACTTGGTTGACCAAGCGGTGATGGTATGTCTATAAATAACGATTTAACCCGCTTGATGAAAAGGCGGGTTTTTTATTTTAATAAAATAACGAAAGTATGCTAAGAATAGCCGTACAAAAATCAGGAAGACTCTTAGAGGATTCCTTGCAATTATTGAAAGAATGTGGCATTAAGGTCGATGCCTCGAATGGTAAATTGAAGTCTATCGCTTCCGGATTTCCGCTTGAGGTTTTGTTTCTGCGCAATTCAGACATCCCTCAATACGTGGCAGATGGAGTGGTTGATTGTGGAATTGTTGGGGAGAATTTACTGATTGAAGAAAGAAGTAATTTAACCCAGACATGCCATTTGAATTTCTCGAAGTGCAGAGTTTCATTGGCCGTTCCTAAAAATAGTACAATTAAATCAGTCAAAGATTTTGAAGGCAAGAAAATAGCTACATCTTATCCGAATACGGTTAATGATTTCCTTAAAAAGAATAACGTGAATGCTGAAGTGCATACCATTTCAGGATCTGTGGAAATTGCCCCTACAATTGGTTTAGCAGATGGAATTTGTGATATCGTTTCCTCAGGAAATACACTTTTCATGAATGGGTTAATTGAATTAGAAACCATTCTTCGTTCTGAAGCAGTTCTTGTTCAAGCGCCAACTTCGGACAATACTAAGTTGGAACTTTTAGATAAATTAGTTTTCCGCATTCGCGCGGTACTCGCTTCTCGAAATTCAAAGTATATTTTAATGAATGTTCCCGATGAGGCTATACCAAATGTGCTTAAAATACTTCCAGGCATGAAAAGCCCTACTGTTCTTCCTTTGGCTGAAAAAGGATGGAGTTCTCTTCATTCTGTTATATCGGAAGAGCAATTTTGGGATAAAATTGATGCCCTGAAGGAAGCGGGTGCTGAAGGAATTTTAGTTGTGCCAATTGAGAAAATGGTGAAATAGAATGTAGAACTGAAAGCACTGACTTCGGAACGAACGTCATGTGTGTAGAATGAAGAATGAAGAATTAAGAATGAAGAATTGTGAACCACCTTAACCCTCAACCCTTAACTCACCATGAAAAAAATTATACACCCAAATAAAACTGAATGGAAGGCACTACTTGAGCGACCAGCGCTTGAAAGGCCCGATTTGGAATCTGTGGTTCAAGAAGTATTTTCAGCGGTACAAAAAGACGGCGACGCTGCAGTAATTGAATATACTGAGAAATTTCAAGGATTTTCCGGAAACATGGAGGTTTCTCCGGAGGAAATAGCTTCTTCAAGAAAGGAATTATCTGAGGAACTTATCTCATCGATTCAACTTGCCGCTGATAATATTTCCCGCTTTCATG
>CAZLVX010000116.1:0-6899 GCA_964562965.1 uncultured Lishizhenia sp. | reverse complement strand
TTCGCTGCTTACTTGGGGGGGGATAATGAATATGATGCCTATACATCAGGAAATGGAAACGCCGGCAATGTAGACTTAGGCGCTGCTCTAATGGTTCAGAATGAGTCTTTTAAGATTGGTGTTACATTGGACCAGTTGACAGGTGATAACCTTGGGTTTAGTCAAGGCCCGATCAACTTCAATCAAAAATTACACGCCGCTGTATTCCTGGGGTATGCCTATGAAATTGAAGACCTCATCAAAATTGAAGCTTTTATTCTAGGAAAAAAAATGGCTCCTACCCCACTATCTATTGATGCCACACTTAAAACTAGCTTCCCTGGCGGGCTGTGGGCTGGTGTTAATTACCGACACAATTCAGCAGTTGGAATTATGGGTGGGTTCTCCCTAAATCAACGATTTAGAATGGGGTATTCTTTCGACATTATTACAACTCGATTGCAATCCTTTAGCAACGGCGGTCATGAAATAATACTAGGTTATGCATTTTAAAAAATATATTTTTCTTAGCGGTTTATTTTGTTCTTTCACCTTTGTAAAAGCACAAATTTGGGGGTTTACAGAACCTACAATGCTCTCAAATAGCGTGAATTCCGCAGCAGAAGAAACGACTCCTTGGCTAGTGAAAAAAGAAGGGCGAAAAGATCTTTACTTTGTGCGCACATTCGACGCTCGAAATACGGGGGGAGTGAATGATCAAGATATTTGGGTTTCGACTCAAAATTCAGCTGGTATCTGGGAAGAGGCAGAACTAGTAAACGGAGTTAATAACGAAAATCATAATGCGATTGGAGCGATAAGGGGCAAAAAAGCGTACGTATTGTTTAGCGATAAAAAAAATAGTTCCCCTGCGATTAAAATAGCAGAAGCGACGAATGAATCAGCTGCAGCATTTAAAAAATGGGCAGCTCCAAAGACTACAGACTTTGAATTAACGGCGTTAAATCTTCCTTCATCGCAACTGGGATTTACGATTTCAAATAATGAAAAATACATGGTATTATCTATGAATGGGGAAAATAGTTTGGGCGCAGAAGATCTATACTTACTTGATTTAGAAAATGGAGAAGTTACACACCTTGGTGATCAAATTAATTCCTCCGGTTATGAGATTTCCCCTTTTCTGAGCGAAAACGATGATACCCTATATTTCGCAAGTAACGGATTTGGCGGTGAAGGTGGTTGTGATATTTTTTACTGTGTTCGGGGAAAAACAATGACTGAATGGTCTGCACCTATCAATCTAGGAAAAACAATTAATTCATCGGGTTTTGATGCCTATTTGTTTAAAGACGGGACTTCATTTTATTGGTCAAGCAGTCGAAATAGTTCGCATGCCGATATCTACACTGCTAATCAATTATTTCCTCCGGCTTTAGTTATTTCTTTATCAGCAACAGATGTTTCTGCTTTTCAAGGAAGCGATGGCAAAGCCGATCTCACTGTTCAAAGCGGTGTTGCTCCTTACACCTATAAATGGAGTAATGGTGGAGCGTCTGAGGACATCTTTCAGCTGAGAAAAGGCACATACAGTGTTATTGTGAAAGACGCAATCGGCCAAATTGCATCGGCTTCAGCGGAAATTAAAGAACCATTGCCCGCTGTTCAAAAAGTTATTCGTTTGCCAGAAGTGCGCTATCAACTCAATTCTTGGAAATTTGTTAACGACCATGCAATTCAATCTTTTGATTCACTCGCAATAGTAGCGCAACTATTAAATGACTATCCTGGAATGTCACTTGAACTTATTTCACACACAGACGCGCGTGGCAACGACAAGAAAAACATGGAACTATCATTCAATCGAGCACGTGCTGTATTTACGTATTTAGTTAAAGAAAAAGGCATTGATGGAAGAAGGCTTATCCCTGTTGGTAAAGGCGAAACGGATCCTGCGAAGATAACAGATCCTGTAAGCGGATTGACCCTAATACTTAACGAAGTATATATCAACACATTTAAAACCAGCAATCCTGCTGAATTTGAAAGACTTCATCAAATAAATCGCAGAACGGAAGGAAAAATAACAAGTATGTCATTTGATCCTAATACTGCTAAGGCCATTAATCCCCAATTATTTATTGACATCACTCCCTAATGGATCTCATTCGACTTATATTTCAACTTGGCGTTCTATTCGCAATCTATAGCTTTATTTGGTTCTTCATAGACCTTGGCTTAGCTTTATTGGTAGCAGGGAGAAAAAGAGCCCTGCCAGAAATTTACCTAATAAAGGCTGTTAAATATTTATTTTTGGTCAATGTTACTTTTCTCTTTGCGCTGGAAAAAAATAACACACTAAGTTTTGTTGGTGTACTGCCAAGCGCCTCAATTTTAGTCGTCTATTTTTTAGGTAAATTTCAACAAAAACAACGGCAAGCTCAGGTTTTGAGTCAATTTAGAGGAAGGGGATTTGGTCTTGGGTTTGACTTTGATAAGCGCTATGAAATTGGGGTTATCTCACTCGCTGTTGGTTTATTTTTGGTATTATTGGCCTTCCCACAATACGCAGAAAACAACATTGCCAACTGGTTTAGAGAAAGTATTGTCGATATTGAAAAAACAGTGATTATAGGGTTCATTTTTAAGATTATCGGCTTCTTTTTCTTATTGAGCATGTTACTTAAGATGTTGAATGCGTTTAATTACTTGATTTCTGGTAAGCCTCTAGTGGATTTTCAAACGTACATGGGAAGCAGAACTACATCGACAAAAAAAGATGATTTCGATGACTTTGAAGAAATAAACGAGTAGTATGGATCAAACCTTTGGAAAGGAATTCAAGCTCTGCGGAAAGACCAGTATAGATGCTCTTTTTCAAGAAGGAAAAACGATAAAGTCCTTTCCAATAAAATTGATCTTTCGTAAAGTCGAAGTTCACACTGAACAAAAATTTCTTTTCGTTGTGCCCAAAAAAATGATCCGCAAAGCACATGATCGCAATTACTTGAAACGTTGTATGCGTGAAATAGTAAGAAAAAATAAAGCTATTTTTACCGGACAGGAAACGGGTGTGCATGTTGGCATCTTGTACCTGCAACAGCAACGCTTGCCTTACAAACAACTGGAACAGAAATTGGTAAATGCCCTTTCTATTTTCGTAAATAAATTAAAAAATGACTAAACACCTTCTTTTTACCTTAATTTTTGGATTAAGTACGCTTATATCTACGGCTCAATCATCAGGTTTCGAAGTACTGAAAAACTTAGAAATTATGGACCAAGTATACGAGCATTTGGACCTTTATTTCGTGGATGAGCCAAAACCCGCAACGCTATCAAAAACAGCCATCGATGCAATGCTCAAGGAGCTTGATCCCTACACCGTATATTACCATGAATCTAACATCGAAGATTATCGCTTGTTGACCACCGGACAATATGGGGGAATCGGTGCGCTCATTCGGCAAATTGGCGATTACACTTACATTGCGGAACCTTACGAAGGAAATCCGGCACAAAAAAATGGATTGCGTGCAGGAGATAAAATACTTTCAATTGACGGAAAATCAATGGCAAAAAAACCATCGGACGACGTTTCGAGCGCGCTAAAAGGACCAAAGGGAACCACCATTAAAGTTGAAATTGAACGTTTGGGAGAAGGAGTGAAAACCATTTCCATTACACGAGATGAAATAAAACTACCCGACGTGCCGTATTTTGGTATGTTGGATAAGAAAATTGGGTATATCAAATTAAATGGGTTTACTCAAACTGCTTCGTCCGATGTATACAGCGCCATGCAAAAATTAGAAGCTGATGGAATGGAAGAGCTGGTACTGGACTTGCGAGGAAATGGAGGTGGCTTACTCATTGAAGCCGTTAAGATTGTTAACTTTTTTGTGCCTAAAAACCAAGTGGTGGTTACAACAAAAGGACGTGTTAAAGATGAAAACCGCATATACAATACCTTAACAGACCCTGTTGCTCCAAACATGCCCCTTACTGTGCTAATCGATGAAGGCTCCGCATCGGCGAGTGAAATTGTCGCTGGGAGTTTACAAGACATGGACCGCGCCGTAATTGTTGGGGAAACAAGCTTTGGTAAAGGACTAGTGCAACGCACGTATGACCTGAAATATGGCTCTAAATTAAAAGTTACTATCGCAAAATATTACACGCCTTCAGGAAGATGTGTTCAACGATTAGAGTATTATGACAAAGAGACAGGAAGTAAACCAAAAGAAATTGCCGACTCGCTTCTCAAAACTTTTAAAACAAAAAATGGTAGAGTAGTGAAAGATGGTCGAGGGATAGAGCCGGATGTTAAAGTGGAACTTCCCGAACTTAGCAAGCTTTCCGTTCAAATGATTACAAAAGACTTGATTTTTAATTACGCAACCGAATACGCTTCACAAAATAAAAGTATTGCCAAAGCAGGAGAATTCAAACTTTCCGATTCGGAATATGCTTCCTTCAAGCAATATGTTATGAAGCAAACTTTTGATTATACGACTACTTCCGAAGAACAATTAAAGAAAATCAAAACAACCGCTGAAAAAGAGGGTTACTTCAAAGATATTGAAACTGAATATCAGTCCATGCTTACGAAGCTGACGCCTTCCAAAGAGCGAGACTTAGATAAATTTCAAGAAGAAATTCGACAGATGCTCGAAAACGAAATTGTTTCGCGTTACTACTACCAAAATGGAAGAACGGTAGACTCCTTTAAAAATGACCCTATTCTTCAGAAAGCGAAAGAAATTTTAACAGACCCCGCGGGTTATCAAAAAATCCTTAGCAAACCATGAAAGTAAGCAAGTCTAAATTTGTAAATTCGTGCCATGTCTATTGAAGTCATAAATCTTAGCAAATACTACGGGGAGCAAGCGGCCGTTAACGACATTTCTTTTAGTGTCAATAAAGGGGAAATCGTGGGTTTCCTTGGCCCAAATGGAGCGGGTAAATCCACAACTATGAAAATCATGGTGGGATACATTCATGCCAGTAGCGGTGAAGTGCGCATCAACGGTCAAAAAGTAGATGTAGACAATTTAGAAACACGAAAAGTAATTGGTTATTTACCGGAAAATAATCCGTTGTATACCGACATGTATGTGCGCGAATACCTTGAGTTTATTGGAAAAATTTATAAAATAAAAAATGTTCGCCAGCGCGTTGATGAAATGATTGAGGCCGTTGGGTTGGAGGTAGAACAGAACAAAAAAATTGGAATGTTGTCAAAAGGTTACAAGCAGCGTGTGGGTCTTGCGCAAGCACTCATACACGACCCAGATGTGCTGATCCTTGATGAACCAACTACAGGCCTTGACCCCAATCAAATTGCGGAGATTCGTGCGCTCATTAAGCGGGTGGGAAAAGAAAAGACTGTTATTTTGTCCACTCACATTATGCAAGAGGTAGAAGCCATTTGCGACAGAATTATCATTATTTCGAAAGGTGAACTAGTAGCTAATAACAGTGCTGCAGCCTTGAAAGATCAGGCAGCAAAACAAACCGTTTATGTTGAATTTGATACTAAAATCACCAAAACAGAGCTTACAAAAATTCCGCATGTTAGTAAGGTAAAAGAGCTGAATAACGGCTGGTTAATCGAAACAAGTGAAGATATCGACTTGCGCAAAGCAGTCGCATCGCACGCCCAACAAAAAGGGTGGCTGGTCTTAACCTTACAAGTCAAAAACAAATCATTAGAAGAAGTATTCCAAGAATTAACCCATTAAAATGCCAACAAATTTTATAGCCGAATTACAATGGAGAGGTATGATTCACGACATCATGCCCGGAACAGAAGAAGCTCTTTTGAAAACAGCAAGTGCCGGATATATCGGTTTTGATCCTACGGCAGATTCGCTACATGTTGGTCACTTAGTACAAATTATGACTTTGGTGCATTTTCAACGTGCCGGTCATAAGCCTTTCGCCTTGGTTGGTGGTGCTACGGGGATGGTGGGTGACCCATCCGGAAAATCACAAGAACGCAACTTACTTGATGCCGATACTTTATCGCACAATGTAGCCTGCGTGAAAAACCAATTAGAAAAATTCCTTGACTTTTCCTGTGGGGAAAATGCTGCTGAAATGGTGAATAATTTCGACTGGTTCAAAGATTTTTCATTTTTAGACTTCATTCGCGACGTCGGAAAACACATCACGGTAAATTACATGCTATCAAAAGATTCAGTGAAAAAACGTCTGGAAACGGGAATGTCTTTCACGGAGTTTTCCTATCAGTTGGTGCAGGGTTACGACTTTTATTACCTCAACAAGCACAAACAATGTGTGATTCAATTGGGCGGTTCTGACCAATGGGGAAATATCGTAACGGGAACGGAGCTTATACGTCGCAAGGCTGGAGGTGAAGCGTATGCGGTAACAACGCCATTGATTAAAAAAGCAGATGGAACGAAATTCGGAAAAACCGAAGGGGGATCTGTTTGGCTAGATCCGGAAAAAACCTCACCTTACCAATTCTATCAGTTTTGGTTGAACGCGAGTGATGCCGATGCGGGTAATTTCATTCGCATTTTTACATTAAAAACCAAAGAAGAAATTGAAACTTTGGAAGCTACACATGCTGAGGCTCCGCATCTTCGCGTATTGCAACGCGCATTAGCTGAAGACATTACAACGCGCGTACACGGAGAGGCCGCTCTTCATGCAGCCATTGCCGCGAGTAATATTTTGTTTGGAAAATCCACCTCGGAAGACTTAAAGCAATTAAACGAACGCGATTTTTTTAGCGTTTTCGAAGGTGTCCCAACGGTTACCATGAGCCTTTCAGAATTCGGGGAAGGCATTAGTATTGTAGATGCACTCGCAGGAAAAACAGGATTCCTAAGCAGCAACAGTGAAGCGCGACGAGAACTTAAAGCCAATGCCATTTCTGTAAATAAAGAAAAAGTAGACGAAAACTTTATGCTCACCACAGAACACCT
>CAZLVX010000115.1:0-6920 GCA_964562965.1 uncultured Lishizhenia sp. | reverse complement strand
TGCGGTACCAAAAGACAAATTTGTCGTTTCTCCAACATTGAGTTCAACCTTCGAAAGTTGTAAAGCATTAGCTCTTGAAATTGATTTGAATATTTCGCTAAAAGAACAGCTTGGCATGTTGGAATACATGGTTCTTCCGAAAGGAAAAAGTTTAAAAGATTATCTCACGCCGGACCAATATGTTCAATTCCGGAGCTATTGCATAGATTCATTACAAATGAAAAAATCTAAGTTCAATAAGTTTAACAAATTAAAACCCTTCTTTTCTAGTTCTATACTTTTACAACACCAATTAGGCGACATTGAAGGATTTGACCAATATTTCAACGAAGAAGCTAAAAAAAGAAAAATCCCTTCTTATGGTTTGGAAACCCTGGAATATCAATTAAAAACTGTTAACACTATTTCGATAGAAGAACAAGCAAAAATGTTGATGGAGTCTTTAGGAACTGAAATGACAGAATACTATAAAATGCTTGACCTCTATTTGGCAGATGATCTAAACGGACTAAGCGATGTGATGAACAATTCGGAAATGTCATCTGAATCTTTCACAGAAAACTTTCTAAAACAACGTAATAAGAATTGGATTCCAGAAATAGAGAAATTAATTTCGAAAGAAAAGACATTTATTGCCGTCGGTGCTGGTCACCTTCCTGGTGAGTTTGGTGTTATCGAACTTTTAAGAAATAAAGGATATTCTGTTGATTCAGTAAAATAATTCAATTCAGCATGCCACACTTCTCAAATATCAAATATATCCTATTTTTATTAATTTCCGCGAATACCTTTATTCACCTCGGGCAATGGCAATATTGGGGTGGGATTGGAATTACAAAAAAAACTGCGCTTGACATAAAAGCTTCGGGAACTATTGAATATAGGCATGAAGTAGGAAATGGTTTCGATCAATTGAATTTAAAACCCGAAATTTCAAGGAAGATTGTTAAGGGCGTAGATGGAGGAATTGAATACAGATTAGCCATAAAACCTAATAATTCAAATAATGCTAACTCCAATTTTATTGGACAACAAAGATTTGGATTAGAATTATCATTTTCTCCACTTAAATGGACTGAGGTTAACAAGAGATGGAGTTTAGGTATCGATTTCAAACAGCAATGGAATTGGAGAGTAACATCGAGAGATTTAAGTATTTTGAGAACTAAACTAAGTGGCTCTTATGACGTAAAAGACTCACCTATTGGCCCATATTTTTCCACAGAATGGTTTTATTGTTGGAATCAAGATTTAATTTATGGCGTTGATGAAATTACACCAGTTCCTGGAAACAGAGCGTGGCGAACATTTGCGGGAATAACTATTGAAACAAGTAAAAAAAGTAGCCTTAAACTGCTTGCAGGTGTGAACAGACGCATCGACAAAGGAAGTCAACAATTTATTTTAAATTTAGCTTACTCCTTAAACCTACCTTAATTATACGAATCGTTTTAAGTACTTGAAATACTTATAGGGTGGATATTTTGCAGCAAGATCAAACCACCGAGAAGAACTCATTATTCCTTTGTAATGTGTAAATGCTTCAAAACTTGCCTTTCCGTGATACCTTCCTTGCCCGCTGTTTCCGACACCACCAAACGGAATGTGATGATTGACCACATGCAACAATCCATCGTTTATGCAACCACCTCCAAATGACAATCTCTCAAACAAAGCTAATCCCGCCTTTTCTTTTCCATAATAATACATTGCCAATGGTTTTTCTTTTTCCGCTAAGATATCTATTACTTCACTCAGTTCATGGAACGTCATGATGGGTAAAAGCGGACCAAAAATCTCTTGTTGCATAACCGCTTCTTCAAATGTTACATCATCAATAAGCGTAGGCGAAATATAGCGATCTTCAATATCTATTTTTCCTCCATAATATACGTTAGCATGCTCTAGGTAACTTGATATGCGCTCTAACGCCTCATTATTAATAATTCTATTGAAAAAAGGACTTTGTTGTGCATCATTCCCTAGCATCATTTCCCAATTTCGAACAATTTCCTTGAGTAATTTCTCTTTAATGGAATGGTGAACAAATAAATAGTCAGGTGCAATGCAGGTCTGACCAGCATTAATTAATTTGGACCAAGCTATTCTTTTCGCTGTGAGTGATATTTCAGCATGAGCATCAACAATGCATGGACTTTTTCCTCCCAACTCTAAAACAACAGGTGTTAAATGGTCTGCCGCGGCTTTCATCACTATTTTACCAACTGCAGGACTTCCAGTAAAGAAGATTAAATCAACTTTTTCTTTGAGTATAAATTCATTCTGTTCTTTACTGCCATGAATAACTTTGATGTAGTCAGGAGAAAAAATCTCTGAAACCAACTCGTCAATGACCCGTGAGGTGTGAATAGCAAATGGAGAAGGCTTTAGGACAGCGCAACAACCGGAAGATATCGCACCAATTAAAGGATTTATTGCCAATTGAAAAGGATAATTCCAAGGTGCCATTATAAGTGAAATACCCAGAGGCTCAGGCTGAATATAACTTTTGGATGGCCATAATTGTAGAGGAGTTTGAACGCGTAATCTTTTCGACCAATTCTTTACATTAGAAAGATGAAGATTGATTTCTTGCATAACTATGGAAATTTCCGTGAGGTAAGCCTCTTCCTCTGACTTTCCTAAATCCTTTTTTAATGCCTCAAGAATTTTCGTCTCGTTCTGCTTTATTGCCTCTTTTAACCTCTTTAATTGAGTTCTTCTGAAAGAAATTGATTTCGTAGCTTGACTTTTAAAATTATCACGTTGTTTTCTTAAAATCTCTCGGTACGACTGCTGATCAATATAGACATTCATTGGGTAACTTTTTTATGAAACAAAAATCAAATGAATTGGTTGAAATGAACGTTTAATTCATCTTAATCAAACAAGACTACGGTCCACACATTCTTTACAAACTCCTGAAACCGTTAAAAAAGCTTCTTTAAATTGATATCCTTCTGGCAAAGTAAGCGTGATTTCATTGTTTTCTAAGCAAGATAATTCCTTACAATTAATACAACTAAAATGAACGTGATTGTGCGTGTGATGTGACGCACAACTTGAACACGAAGCGTAATTTATTACACCGTCTACATTCACTATGCGATGAATGGATTTCTCCTCCGTTAAACGCTCTAAAACTCTGTAAATAGTTACTCGATCACAAAATTCACCAAGTGATTTTTGAATATCCAAATGAGATACCGCCCGAGTTGAAGAATTTATGAACTTCAAGATTTCTGCCTTAGCTTTTGTATTTCGCGTATTTTTTTTCATTTAATGCAACATTGTTGCGATATAGTTGTTAAATTTGTTACAAGTTTACAAAATGCTTCGGAAATTACTCCTATTATTCAATTTGTTTTTATGTGTCTCACTTCAAGCGCAAGTTATCATTGAGGTTAACGACAGTAGCGAAGCAACTCCACTAAAGAATGTTCAGATCTTTGTGGTTGAATTAGACCAAATATTGTACACCAATTCGAGCGGAAAAGCATTATTTTCCCCTGGAAAAATATCTGAATATCAACTGCGTATTAGTGCGTCGGGGTACGAAGGTAAGGTCATTACGTACAAGGAGGGAAACTTAATAAAAATAAAACTTCTTCAATCGCACATTGATTTGCATGAAGTAACACTTTCCGGCACAACTAGTCAGCGACAAGATCAAAATCCGTTTCATATAGAATCCAGAAAAATTAGTGAATTATCACTCCACGCCCCTATGAACATGGGAGAAATTTTAGCAAAGATACCGGGAGTATATCAGTCTAGCCTTGGAAATGGCATATCCAAACCAGTAATTCGAGGTATGCAAGGTATGCGGATTGTTAGCCTAGTGAATGGATTAAGAATTGAAGGACAACAATGGGGAGGCGACCACGGAATGGGCATGGCTGAATTAGGAATTGGTTCAGTAGAAGTGATTAAAGGCCCTTCATCCCTTCTCTATGGTGCTGATGCACTTGGAGGTGTAATCTATTACAACGACGCTCCCTTTGCTTCTGCAAAATCTTACGACATTCAACTGCAGTCTTTGTTCAACAGCAATACGATGGGAACTGTAAACAGGGCAATCCTTAAAACTTCAGGTCAAAAGTGGCGTCTTATGGTGGCGGGAAGTTATGCTAATCATGCTGATTTTAAACTTCCCAATCGACTATTTGCTAAAAACTCAAGATTTGACGAGAATGTTTTGAAAGCTGCATTCTCATTTAACGCGAAAAGAAGTGTACACCACTTCAGGTACACGTATAACAGAACAATTACAGGAATACCGGGTCACACGCACGATAGCATTGTGGATTTCTCTTCCTTTCAAGTCCCTGATCAAAAAAGAAAATATGAACTTCCCGCTCAATTCTTCTCAAACCACTATTTCTCAAACGAAAACAAATGGTATTTCAAGAATAATGAATTAATTGCCTTGTTCGGTCTTACAAGCAACCAATTAATTGAATACGATGAAAAAGTAACCATCCCAAGTTTGAGCATGACATTGAATAATTTGCTTTACACCGTCAAATGGTCTAAAAAATGGGGGAAGAACTTAAAAAGTGTTTCGGGAATTCAAGGTATGGCTCAAACAAATCGAAATGCGACCAACGCGAGTGATACGCTGATTCCTAATTCCAATACATTTGATAATGGAGTTTTTAGTACTTGGATTTTTGAACAATCAAAATGGAATTTCCAAGGAGGGGTTCGTTATGACATACGCTCTTTGAATTCATTGCACAATTTCAACGACAATTCTTCATTAGCTCGAATTTATGACGGATTGAATATTTCTATTGGTTCAATTTATAAATCACCTAATTTACTAGTAAAGCAAGCCGTTTCAACAGGTTTTAGAGCGCCTCATCTTACAGAATTACTTTCCAATGGTTTTCACCATGGTGCATTGCGCTTTGAAATTGGCGATATCAATCTTAAACCTGAACGTGCATCTCAATACGATGTAACCTTAGAATATAGTAAAGAGCACCTAGTTATCGTGTTCAACCCATTCGTGAATTATATCCAAAATTACATATATCTGCAACCTATCGACTCTATGGTAGAAGGGATAAAAGTTTTTGAGTATCGCCAACAAAATCAAGTTCTTTTTTATGGCACAGACATTGGTTTTCATTATCACCCTCATTTCGTACATAAATTACATTGGGAAAGTTCTTTTTCTTATGTAAATGCTTATTCTGGTGCAGATAGTAGCATTTCGCTTATTCCTCAACCGCGCCTAACAAATACGCTGCGTTTAGATTTGAATATTGGCAAAATAGTTAAATTTAAAGACCTTGCCTTAACCCATGTATTTTGTTTACCTCAAAACAATGTCGCCTATAATGAATCGAAAAGTGCGGCTTATCATTTAGTTGATTTTTCAGCTTCTTTTGAGTATTCAAAAAAATCAAGAATTAGTCTCAATTTGGGCGTTAAAAATCTATTTAATCAGCAATATATTGATCACTTATCGCGATTGAAAAACATCGCCATGTATGCACCAAGTAGAACTATTTTCGTTAGTCTACAATGGCAACTTAATAATGTAAATAATTAGAACAACTATATGAAAATTAAACTATTAACCTTCAGCGCATTCGTAATAATGTCTATTACCAGTTGTAAAAAAGATGGATGTCATGAATGTCACTACGATGGCCCAAGCGGTCAAATTATCGAACTTGGAGAATTTTGCGGCGATAGCTTAGAAACAATTGAGGCAAACGGATATACGGACACTTCAGGTGTGAATCATGTTGTTCATTGTCACGGACACTAGAAGATAAGAACTCTAAAAAAAGGATCGATTCGGTCCTTTTTTTATTTCAAATCATTAATTTTAATTCAAGTTTCTAGTTATGCGGTCCATTTCACTACTTGCTTTAATTTTTTGTTGTCTAGTAAATAGCTTCGGCCAATGCGTAGATTCTTCTCTCATAAATCCAGATGCTATTTGCACAACACTATATGCACCTGTTTGCGGATGTAATGGAATAACCTATAGCAATAGCTGTGTAGCTACAAATCTTGGTGGTGTGACGTCGTGGACAGAAGGAGAATGTGGTACTCTTAATCCATGTAAGAACACAGCACAAATCGATTCAACGATAATGTGTCCTACAGTTTATGAGCCTGTTTGTGGTTGTGACAGTATTACCTATTCAAATAGTTGTGTCGCTCAATACTATGCAGGTCTAACTTCTTGGACTTTTGGACCATGCGAAAACAGTATAAACTTCTCTGATTCATGTGCGGAATTGAGTTCAATTGATTTTGGAGAATGCGACATGTTTTTAGGATATGGATTAGTCAATGGAATATGTTCTCCAATTAGCGGATGTGGAACCATCGTAAACAATGTTGATTATTCTCCCGCATTGGCAATGTCATTAGCAGATTGTCAAAACAACTGTGACGAAATAAACAGCGCCGAACCATGCACAAATCTTACTAATATTAACTTCGGTGCCTGCACTATGCCACTTGGTTTTGGAGTCATTAATAACTCATGTGTTCAACTGTCGGGGTGTAGCTCAATTGTTGACAATATTAATTACGCAAATGCATTATACTCCACACTTGAAAGTTGTAGTGAATGTTTATCAGGTGAAGTCCAAGAATTAAGCAATTCTTCAATAACTCTTAGCCCCAACCCAACTGAAAACCAGCTAACCATTACTTCGCATTTCAATTTAGATTATAATATGTATTTAACTGATATTAAAGGAAATGTGATTTATAAAAACCTTTACTTTAAAAAAGAATTGTTTTTGAATACAGACGCACTTACAAAAGGGGTGTATTTTCTGAATTTAATAGATCTTCAGTCTAATAAATCGTTCATTTTAAAGTTTATTAAAATTTGACAACAAACTTTTATCAGTTAATTAAATAGTTTAAATAGAATGAAATTA
>CAZLVX010000114.1:0-6985 GCA_964562965.1 uncultured Lishizhenia sp. | reverse complement strand
GGAAATAATGGACACGCGAAGCAAAGTGGTCATATTATCTCATGCCCCACATCCCGATATATCAGCTGTTAAAAATGCGCTCGAAACAAATGACAAACTAGAGGTTATAGTAAGAACATTTTCAAATTGGGATAAAAATATGGACAAAGTAGATTTAGTTGTTGTTCATGAGCCGGGGGTAAACTATTCCAATGACATTCATGGCTTAATATCGAATAAAGGAATTCCACAATTGTTTATCATTGGTCCAAATTCTTCAAGCAGTACACTAAATGCTCTGACTTTGGGTGTGTCCTTCGAAAACACAAATCAAACTGATGACATCCAAGGCCAACTAAATAATTCCTTTAACTCCTTCGAATTAACAGATGGAATAAAAACGGCTATCGATTTTTTTCCTCCATTAAAGTCGAAATTTGGCGGTATAAAAACGGGCGGAAATGTTGAAACTTTGGTTTATCAGCGCATTGGTCAAGTTGTAAAACAAGAACCTTTGATATTCTTCAAACAGCAAAAACAAAATAGAAATGGTTTCATCTTCGGAGAAGGAATATGGAGATGGAAGCTAAACGAATATTTACGATCTGGATCTCATGACAACGTAAACGAACTGATTTCGAAAATTTCGAATTATTTAATGGTAAAGCAAGAAGGAATGGGGTTACGTGTGACACTAAACAAACGCTTTACAACTGATGAATCTATCATTTTTAATGCCTCATTTTACAATGCCAGTTTGGAACCAATAATTTCTCCACGTGTTGGCCTTACCTTGACGGATCAATCAGGGAAAAAGTATGAGTCACAGTTTGGAGTTAACGGTAATGGTTACAAATTAGATTATGGGAGATTAGCACCTGGACAATATAATTGGGAAGCTTCCTGTGTGTTTAATGGAAAAACGTATCGAAAAACAGGAAACTTTCTAGTAGAAGAAATCGATTTAGAAAAAACTGAAACTACAGCAAATCACGAACTTCTAAAACAATTATCCAATCAATCCAATGGGAAATTTTATGCGCTAAAAGACTATGAGAACTTTATCGAAGAGTTAAATAAAAGAGATGATATTGTAGTATTGACAAGAGAAGAATTATCGTTTAAAGATTTAATACATTTAATTCCTTTGTTAATTCTTCTTGCCGTATTTTTTGCAACGGAATGGTTTGTGAGAAGGTGGTCTGGTTCATATTAGAGAACTTTTAAATTGACCATATTTTCCTGATTAAATATTTTATGGGTTTAGGATAATCAACCCTCGTTAACTGATAATAAATAACATTGTGTCCTCCAAATTTACGATTGAAATGAGCTCTACCAGAAGAATTTGCACCGTAAAAATCATAAAACTTAAAAGTGCCATGAAATTTTGATATGGCTCTCAAATGTAATATTACCATAGCGCCTCTTTTCTTTCCTTCCTTCGTTACAGCACCTTTAAAGTCTATGACGGTAGTGTTATCGAAAACAAAGTAGGACATGGCAACAAATTTCCCATTTTCATCCTTTACACCTAACAATTCACCTTGACCACAAGAGTCAAAGTAAAGAATAAGTTTTTTGAATTTAGAAAACAATTCTGATTTCATATTTGAGAAATTAGTATTGTGCTTTCTAATAAAATCGAAGTAATACGAAAGATCATTGCTTGTTTCCAAGGAATATGAATGAAGTTTTTTACTTATCCTTCTTACATTTTCAGAAAACCTTTTTTCAATTTCCACTAACGGTGCCTCAAGCGACATGCGCTGAAATTTCAATTCTTTAATTTCCCAATTTTCTGGAAGACTTGAAGGAAGCTTTTCAACATTGAATTGGCAAATTTTAGGAAAAAAAGTATTCCATTTTTTTGTGTCAAAATGCTCAAATCCATGAAGTGTGCGCGTAAGAAAGGGTTGCAAGAAATAAGGCAAACATAACTTCTTCTTTGTAAAACAAGGTAGGTTATCAAATGAGTCGAAGCTATTTAAAGTCCAACCTGGTTCTAAAATATCCAAAACTTCGCTTTTCATGAAAATGGGATAATTCGAAACCTTATTTTTTTGATCCCAGTCCGCTTTGACATCATTTACTACCATTCTTATTTGATTGTTTTGTTGAATATAAATTGTTAAAATGATTTAATGAATATGTAAAATTAAGATAGATAATCGTTTAACTAATGAAATGGCATTATATTTGGAAAATAAATGTTCAAAAAAAAATATATGAAAAAATTAACCGCCTTATTTTTTGGAGTTTTAATTTCAGGATCAATTTTAGCTCAAACTGAAAAGTCGGCAGCTGACCGAGCAAAAGTTCAAACAGAAAAAATGTCTGAAGAATTAAAATTAACAGAGGATCAAAAATCAAAGATTTATGAAATCAATCTAGGAATCAATCAAAAAATTGATGGTTTAAAAACTTCTGGACTTTCTGAAGAAGAGAAGAAAAAAGCTATGCATCACAACAATGAAGCTAGAAAAGAGATGATTAAAGCAGTTCTTACTAAAGAGCAAAATGAAATTCTCGAAAAAAAGATGGCAGAAAGAAAAGAAATGCGTCAACAAATTAGAAAAGAAGTTCGAAAAGAAATTAAAGAAAGTGATAAAAAGAAGTCCGAATAATTTTTTTTAAGCTGAATTAAAAAATAAAGGTCACAGAAATGTGGCCTTTATTTTTTGGTATCCAACATGAATTCTGAGGTTTTATGGAAAACTAAATCAGGGTAATCCTGTTCAGCCATATTTAACAGGAAAGTAGTTTCCGCAAGAAATACCAAATGACCATCTTTATCTTCTGCAATGTAATTTGACTTTGCTCTTTTAAATGAACTTAATTGTTCCTCGTTATCACTTGTAATCCAACATGCTTTGAAGTAATTTCTTGGAACAAAACGACAATTAGCGCCATATTCATGAATCAATCGATAGTTGATAACCTCAAATTGAAGCTGCCCAACCGTACCAACGATTTTTCGATTTCCCGGCTGTTGAATAAATAATTGTGCAACACCCTCGTCGATTAGTTGCCGAATTCCTTTTTCTAATTGTTTCGATTTTAAAGGATCAAGGTTTTCCAATTCCATAAAAATTTCCGGAGAAAAACTAGGTATTCCTCGATACATCATTTTTTCGCCTTCTGTCAACGTATCTCCAATTTTAAAATTTCCCGTATCATATAACCCCACAACGTCACCAGGAAACGCTTCGTCGATCACACTTTTATCTTGTGCCATAAAGGAGGTAGGATTGGGAAACTTCATGTCTTTCGATAATCGAACATGATGGTAAAATTTATTTCTTTCAAATCGACCGGAAACTATTCGAAGAAAAGCGATTCTATCCCTATGCTTCGGATCAAGGTTTGCGTGTATTTTAAATACAAAACCTGAAAATTTCGGATCATCTGGATTTACTTTTCGTGTATCTGATTCTCTTCCTCTTGGAGATGGCGATATCTCACAAAATGTATCCAAAAGTTCCTTGACCCCAAAATTATTTACGGCAGAACCAAAAAAGACAGGTGCAACGTCCCCGGAAAGGTAATTTTCTCTATCAAATGGATCGTAAACCCCTTCAATCATCTCTAATTCTTCTCGCAACTCAGCAGCAGGTTGTTCTCCAATAATTTCATCAAGTTGCTTGTCTTGGATATCTGAAATACTTACTACATCCTCTGCTATTTTCGTCTTGTTTGCGGAAAACAAATTAAGTCCTTTCTGATAAATGTTGTAAACGCCTTGAAATCTATCCCCCATCCCAATTGGCCAAGTTAGGGGACGCACACGAATGTCTAAAGCTTTTTCAAGTTCATCAAGTAATTCAAATGATTCTTTCCCATCTCTATCCATTTTATTGATGAAAATAATAACAGGCGTTTTGCGCATGCGGCATACTTCCATCAATTTTTTGGTTTGTTCCTCTACCCCGTTCGCACAATCGATAACAAGAATCACGCTATCTACAGCTGTTAAAGTTCTAAAGGTGTCTTCTGCAAAATCTTTATGGCCCGGTGTGTCGAGAATATTAATTTGTCGGTTGTGGTATTCAAATGCCATAACAGAAGTAGCAACAGAAATACCTCTCTGCTTTTCAATCTCCATGAAATCAGAGGTAGCTGTCTTTTTTATTTTATTATTCTTTACAGCACCTGCAGTTTGAATTGCACCACCAAAGAGCAAAAGCTTTTCAGTTAAGGTGGTTTTTCCGGCATCTGGGTGAGAAATTATCCCGAAGGTTCGTCTTTTCTCTATGGCTTCCGCATGTTTCATCTGTAAACAAAAAAAGACTGCTAAGGCAGTCTTTACATTTTATAATCACTAATTAAAAAATTTCGTTTGCCGAAAAATGAAATTTTCCTTCAATTTCTGCATTTTCGTCTGAATCAGAACCATGAACAGCATTTCGTCCTTTACTCTCTGCATAGGATTTTCTAATGGTGCCTTCTGCTGCTTCCGCAGGGTCTGTTGCACCTATTAACGCTCGAAAATCAGCAACTGCATTTTCTTTTTCTAAAATGGCAGCCACAATTGGACCTGAGGTCATATACTCAACAAGCTCACCATAGAAAGGTCTTTCAGCATGAACTTCGTAAAATTTCTTAGCTTGTTCCGTTGATAACCTTGTGTATTTCATCGCTTTAATTTCGAAACCAGCCTGGATGATCATGTCAATAATCTTTCCCATATGCCCATTCTCCACTGCATCTGGTTTTAACATAGTAAATGTTCTGTTTGTAGCCATTCTTATTTAATTTTGGGTGCAAAGTTACGTATTTATTCTGTTTTCTTTAAAACGTGTTTATAATTAGGAAGAATATTTAGGAATTGTAACGATGTCAATACTTAACTTTATAGAAGTAAACTACCTACATGCATTACAAGATTTTCGTGTTAGCTATTCTGTTTTCTGCTTGCCAAGAAAGTGACAATTCTCTTTCGAATAAAAGCCCTGACAATAAATCGAGTACTGTTAAGTCTCAATCACGGCAAGTAAATATCCAAGAAAATAAATTTGAAAAAGACTCCAATACAACCCTTTCTCAGAATAAAAAAACAAACCATTCCAAAGTTAAAAAAATCAGTTCACTTGAATCGAGACCTAAATCAACAACTAGCAAAAAGTCCACAAAAGATAATGCAAGCAAAACACAAGATGTAACGAATGAATATCAGCATAAAAAAGAAAAATGGAACGCGTTCTATTCAAAGGATTCCACATGGCTTGAATTGTATAAGACATCAGAAGAAAGTTTTTTAAAAGGTTGGGACAATGAATTTAAAAAAAATCCAAATGTTTTAAGTACCATTAATAAACCATTTTTGGTTCAACTGTTTTGTAGAAGAATGGAAAAAATATTCTTTAATTCTCCTTCCTTCATTCAATTTTCAACAGATAGATTCAAGACAAGCGAGGCATTCGCTAGACTTCAAACTAATTGGAAAATTCCTGATTAATCCTGAATTTGTTTTACTCAATTGCGTAATTTTGTAATATGACGTTAAAACAGGTTCCGCTTTCACTGATCAATTCCATGAATAAAAATACACTAATGGAAGTCTTAGGAATTGAGTGCGTGGAATTGGGAAACGATTATGTTAAAAGCAGGATGCCAGTCGATCAGAGAACACATCAGCCTATGGGTTTGTTGCATGGCGGTGCAAGTGCGGCTTTGATTGAGAGTATTGGATCCATGGGATCAACCTTGTTAATTGATTTGAATAAATACCAACCTGTTGGTTTAGAATTAAATTGTAATCATATTGGAGGTATCACTAGCGGATATGTTATTGCTACTGGTAAAATTGTTCATGCGGGAAAACGCTCACATGTTTGGCAAGTAGATATACACGAAGAACATACGGAACGTTTAATTTGCACAGGCAGATTAACGGTTATGATAATCGAAAAGAAATAACATGTTGCTCTATCGATTTCCGGGTAAAAAAACACAAAGAAAAAGTGGTTGTTTTGTACCTTGCAACCCATCGGAACTCGAAGGTTTTGTTATATCAACATTTTCTGGAGGTAAATACTGGCGATTTGTTGAAAGTGAATCATCGGATGCTTTGTTTTTAGAAGGTCAGGTTCCCTCCTATCAAAAAAAAGAAGAGTATATCCTTAGAGCAAATCAATTAATTAACGCTATCCGATCATTAGGACTAAAAAAGGTTGTGCTTTCGAGGGTTGCAACCAATACATTCGATACTGACAATTCAAGAGAACTCTTTAATTTACTGGAAGAAAAGTACCCGAATGCGTTGGTCTATTTTTTTTCTGATCGCGAACTAGGAACTTGGATTGGCGCATCACCTGAAATAATTTTTGAGCAACATGGTCAATGCGGCGTAACGACCTCTTTGGCTGGAACAAAGAAATTAGAAGACTCAAGTTCCTGGACAGAAAAAGAGAAGTTAGAACAGGATTATGTTTCTCTTTTCATTAAAGAGACGTTGAATCACGAAAAAATAAAAAATTTAGAAATTCACGGTCCTTATGAATACAAAGCTGGCCCTGTAAAACATTTGAAAACGGATTTCCTTTTTGAATGTTCCCAAACGAAGGGTAAAGAACTTCTACTTGGCCTTCACCCTACACCCGCTGTATGTGGACTACCAAAGGATTTTGCAGCTGAGATCATTAACCAAATTGAAGAGCATGACCGAGAATTATATACAGGATTTATCGGAGAATTTAGCCCTGAATCTTCAAAAATATATGTCAATTTACGATGTGCAAAAATAACAACAGGAGCAATACATTATTTTCTTGGAGGAGGTTTCACAAAAGACTCGATTGCCGAATCAGAATGGGATGAAACTGAAAATAAAAAGAAAACAATCGCCGACCTTCTTGAAATGTTGTAAATTTGTATATGCTCACGAGCGATAAAGAAGTCGTACAATTAATTGTTGATCAATGCCAGTTGCACAACATTAAAACCTTAGTATTTTCCCCAGGATCGAGAAATTCACCATTGGCAATTGCATTTGATGAAGACAAAT
>CAZLVX010000113.1:0-7068 GCA_964562965.1 uncultured Lishizhenia sp. | reverse complement strand
TAGACGTGCACGACAACGTAAAGACACAAACGGGAGGTAGTGTTTGGGTGCTTGACAGTCTAAATGAATCACGCATTTTTAGTGGTAGATTAACCTATGATAAAGGTGCTGGTATTATTCATACGATGCGTTTCATGTTGAATGATGATAGTTTATTTTTTGAAGTTCTTAAAGACTTTCAACAATCGTTTAAAGATAGCGTGGCACATGGAATTGATTTTAGAAATAAACTAAACGAACTGTCATCAATAGATTTTACAGAAATGTTTGAACAATGGTACTTCGGTGAAGGATATCCCACCTATTCTTTAAAGTGGAAGCAAGAAGGTAATGATGTAATAGTTCAAGTTAATCATACAACATCTAAACCTGCAATTACACCAACATTTACCAACCCAATTGAGATTAAATTTAATCGCACACCACTTCAGGATACTACCGTTCGATTTACAATAAATTCAAATCAAGAAACCTTTTATTTACAAAATTTTGGTACCTTGAGTACCAGTGCAACTGCTATCATCGATCCAAATAACTGGATAATAAACAACGCAGGGAGTGTTACGCAAGATAATTCTCTTGCTCTATCCGAAACCAAGGAAAACAAAGAATTAGTGGTATATCCAAACCCAACGAATGGCCCCTTTACCATTCAAAATGTTCCTTCAAACACGCAAGTGAATGTCCTGGATATGTTTGGTAAAATTGTAAAATCACTTGAATTCGAACCAAATACGTACATTGATTTATCACAACTCAAAAAAGGAAATTATTTGCTCGAAATCTTGTTGCCTGACAATCAAAAAAGATTGAAGATCATTCAGTTATAACTATTTTTTTTTGAATATTTTTTTCTTTAATTTATTAGTTTTGAATTAACTTTTTAGTATTTTCACTAAAAAAATCATGAATTATCATTACCTCATCGCCATTCTTTTTGTTGCCTTAGATTTTTTCGGTATATCACAATCGACAATTTGGCAAAATGATTTTGAAAATCCTGCTGAGTGGACGCTAAATGTTTCAACTGGACAAAATGACATTGACGCAAACCTTTGGGTTATTTCCGATGCCGAGGGAGGTGTTGCTGCCGGGGGTTGTGGGGTGGCTGGAAACGGAAATAAAACCTTACATGTTGGCTGTCAAGGAGCTTGGTGTGTTGGAACCGGCGCAACCTATAATGCTGGTGATGGTGGATTAGGATTTATCTCTGCCACAACTAATAAACGTGCAGTTATCGCTTCAAACATTAGTACTTTAAATTCCCAAAATTTGAGTGTTGAGTTTGATTATATAGGTATTGGACAAGCAAATGATGATTTTGGAACTGTTATTTATAGTACAGATGGTGGCACAACATGGACTAATCTTCAAACAATAACTCCTTCTACTACTTGTGCAAATGGACAAGGGTTGTGGACGCATTTGTCAATTCCGTTACCTGTGAGCTGTGAAAATAGCTCTACTTTGAGAATAGGATTTAATTGGAAAAACAGCAACGATGGAGCAGGAACAGATCCTTCTCTTGCTATTAACAATGTAAAAATCACTACCAATATTCCACCAGATCCTGTTGCTAATTTCACCTTAAACGACAACCAAATCTGTCAAAACTATTGTATTACTTTTTCCAATACCAGTTCAGATGCAACGACCTATTCGTGGGATTTTGGAAACGGAAATTCTTCAACGCTTGAAAATCCGCAACCACTTTGTTTTAATTTGCCTGGACAATATGTAATTACCCTAATTGCCTGTAATAATCAAGGATGCGACACAACATCGCAAACCGTAACGGTGTTACAAGCACCATTTACGGGATTAGAATTTTTGAATGGCCAAATTACGTCCTTACAACCGAATGCGCTTTATCAATGGTTATTGTGTCCTTCATTAACGATTATTCCTGGTGCTACTTCGGTAGAATACACGCCTCCAATCAACGGAGAATATGCTGTAATTGTGACGCTTGCGAATGGTTGTTCCGATACTTCCGATTGTATTGTTATCAGCGATTTGGGAATTCAAGAGCAGGTTAGTTCTTTAGGCTTATTTCCGAATCCAGGAAATGGAACATTTTCAATAGATTCTGAACTATATAATTCGTGTGAGATTGCCGTCTTTGATGTAACAGGTCGAAAGCAAGAGATTCTTTGGGAAGGAAATTCAATCACAATTGTAACCGCTTCGAAAGGTTTGTTTTTCGTTCGTATTAAAGTTGAAAATGGTGCTGAAACGGTTATTTCTTATTTAAAGGAATAACTTTTCACTTTTGAGATGGTATTCGTTGAGAATTAAGTTCTTCAAACCTCACATCTTCTTTGAAAGGAATCTTTCGCATTTCACCTACTTCTAAGCAATAGTAGCCAAACTCTTCGGTAATTCGTCCCTTTAGAAAATAAACGCCTTTACCAAAGAACGGGTATTTTCTTACCGACTCAGGAAAATGTACCGTATCGATTGTATCACCATTTTTATCGATCAAGGTGCCAAAATTCATAACCGTACCACTAGCCGTTTTAGAGTTTTTGATGGTGACTAAATAACCATACATTTCCACTACAGCACTAAATTTATTCGGCATCTCAGAGGCAAGTGTATGACTCGGAAGCGGGTAAGCAAGTAAATCAAACGGATTACATAAAGGAAATCCCAACAGTTCCATTTGTTCAAATGCTTGCTCGTGAAGCTGCTCATCCAATACAGGAAGTTTAAATTGTTTCTCCGCAACCGCAAACAATTCCGGAAGTTTAGGTTTCTTTCCGATGCTATGATGATAGAAATGTGCCTTCCAAAGTAATTCCTTTCGTGATTCCGGAAAATCGCGTAGTGCTCCAATACGAATCATCAGCGACAGCTGTTCTAAGGGGATTACCAATCGCCTCATCAAATCATCAAAACCTAAAAAAACTCCTCGCCTACCTCGTTCTTCCATTAGTTGTTGTATTAAGCGAACTTCAATACCCGCAACGAGGTTAAATCCGATGATAAGCCGTTGACCAATTAATGTGCACTCAAAAGCTCCAAAATTTACGGATGGCGCTTCAATTTTTGCCCCAAACTTCCTTGCTTCGTGTACGTAAATTTCCGTTCGGTAATACCCACCAAAATTATTGATGGTCGCTGTCATATATTCCAAGGGGTAGTATGCTTTTAGGTAAAGGCTCTGGTAACTTTCTACCGCATACGAAGCAGAGTGTCCTTTGGAAAATGCATACCCAGCAAAACTTTCGATTTGGCGCCACACATCTGCAGTAAGCTCTAGCGAATAACCTTTCCGAAGGCAATTTTCAAAAAAAGCATCACGCACCCGTTGAAATTCTTCCCGTGAGCGAAATTTCCCTGACATACCGCGTCGCAGCACATCTGCTTCGGCAAGTGATAAATCGGCAAATAGATGCGCTACTTTAATAACATCCTCTTGATATACCATCACACCGTAAGTTTCAGGCATGATACTAACTAATATCGGATTGGCTTCTGCTCTTCGGGACGGATTTCGATGCCGTACAATATATTCTCGCATCATTCCCGATTGCGAAACTCCAGGACGAATAATCGAACTTGCAGCAACAAGCTCTAAGTATGTCTTCACTTGCAGCTTTGTCATCAACATGCGCATGGCAGGAGATTCGACATAAAAGCAACCTAAAGCCTTCGCCTCAACTAATAGCTGTTCTATCTTTTTATCTTGTTTGAAATAGTGAATGTCGTGAATATCGTGTGGCGGATTTTCAGGTTGGTTATACGCTATAACATCCAAGGTGTCGTGTATTTTACCGAGGCCACGTTGACTGAGAATATCGAATTTATACAAACCAACATCTTCCGCTTCAAGCATAGAAAATTGTGTAGTTGGAAATCCTTTGGGCGGTAAAAAAAGTCCCGAATACCACGTCATAGGGCGCTCACTGATGACTATTCCGCCGGAATGCACACTTAGATGAGAGGGTAATCCTTTTATTTGTTCACTGTATTTAATTACTAATTTTGATATTTCATCTAAGTTTTCGATTTTAAACTTCCCACTACAGAGTACGTCAATTTCTGATTTTGGCAATCCAAAAACTTTTCCCAACTCTCTTATTGTAGCTCGGAACTGAAACGTATTATACGTGCACAACCAAGCAGCATTTGGATATTTTTCAAAAAGGTAATTCACCACATCGTCTCGATCTTTCCATGAAAAGTCGATGTCAAAATCAGGAGGGTTTTTACGATAAAGGTTGATGAATCGCTCAAAATATAAATCAAGTTCTAAGGGATCCACGTCGGTGATGCGGAGTAAATATGCCACAATACTGTTGGCACCACTCCCTCTTCCCACATAAAAATAACCTTTTGATCGAGCATAAGAGCAAAAATCCCAGGTGATTAAGAAATAAGACAAATAATGCTTTTCAGAGATAATCGCAATTTCTTTCTCAATACGTGCCACAATTTCATCCGTAACCGTCGGATAACGGTAATCAAGCCCCTCTGCGCACAATTCACGAAGTAGAAGCTCGTCTTCTTCCTTACTACCGGTGTAACTACTTGGGTTTTGCGGCATAGCTTCGTCTCCAAAAGCAAAAGAGACGTGACAGGTATCGAATAAACGTAGTGTTTGCTCGTAGATATCTGCATGATTTTTCACATTTTCCTCTAGCAAAGAGAGCGGCCAAAAAAGCTCCGTAGAAGGTGCTTGTTGCGTCGTTGGCAATTTTGACAACAAGGTGTTTAGGTGAATAGCACGCAAGAGACGGTGGGTATTGAAATCGCGTTTGTTGCGAAAGGTCATCGGCTGTAAAAACAGCATTTTTTCGCGTGAAAAATTAGTATACTTATACATTAAGTTACCTGTGTTTTCTCCTTGAATTTCAATATATTCGTTTTGATTTAACTTAAAATCTACCCTTTCTATTGGATAGCACGTGTAGCAACTGGTAAAATGAGGCAATCGTCGGGGAAATGGTGTATTAGTTTGCAAGTAGCGACTCAAAAAATGATTCATTTCATGAAAGCCTCTGTTGTTGCGCGCAATGAGGGTAGCAATATGTTCCATTCCATTACGAAGTTCAACCCCCACAATTGGTTTTATTCCCAAACGCTGCGCTTCTCTTACAAAGGCCAATACCGCACCTGTAGCGTTGATATCGGTTAAAACAACATAAGAATAACCGGCACTTTTCGCCCATTGAACAATTTCCTCCGGAGAAAGAATCCCGTAGTGCAAACTAAAATGAGAATGTGTCTTCACTTCTTTTTCGAAACGGTATTAAACTCTTCTGTTGGCTAATAAGGGTGGTGGTTCGCCTGAAAATGGATTCCATCTTCCGATGGTTCTTGCTTCTAATCCAATAGCACGTATCACCGCCCTATCGCCATAGCGATTTCGAATACGGTCAAGGGCGCGGTATAAGGATGCGTATTGAGTGGAATCGTCAAATAAATTGAGCTGAAAATGGCCATTCACAAGCGCACTGTAGCGCACACCTATCAAACGTACAAGCATTCTGCGGTTGTAGATGCGTTCAAACAACTCCGCAACCAAAGGGAGCAACTCGTGATCAGCAGCCGTGTAAGGAATTTGTTTTTGTAAGGTTTGGGTCTGAAAATCGGCATAACGAATTTTGACAGTCACACAACCCGTTAGCTTATTTCCTCTTCTCAGTTGAAATGCTAAATTTTCCGCCATGGCCAACATGATACCTTTCAGTTTTATAACATCAATAGTGTCGTAATCAAAGGTTCTTTCGGTAGAAATCGATTTACGTTCGCTGTAAGGCTCCACAGGGGAAAAATCCAGTGCGTTCGCTTTTTTCCAGATGGAAACACCATTCTCTCCGAGGGCGCTTTCCATCATCTCTACAGGCATTTCTTGTATGGTGTGAATTTTTCTAACACCGAGATTACAAAGTGTTTGATAGGTTTTCAAGCCAACCATCGGTATCTTCTTCACCGACAAAGGCGCTAGAAAAACTTTCTCTTCTCCATAATCCACTCGCAATTGGTTGTTCGGTTTTGCTTCACCTGTTGCGATTTTTGAAACCGTTTTGTTTTGTGATTGACCAAAAGAAATCGGAAGACCCGTTTCTCGAATAATCCGCTGGCGTAATTCTTTTGCATACTTAAATGTACCAAAGAAGCGATCCATACCGCTTAGATCCATGTAGAATTCATCAATGGAGGTCTTTTCAAAAACAGGAACTGCTTCGCGAATAATATCCGTTACCATGCGCGATTGATCGCTGTAAATTTGTGAATTCCCTTTAATTACAATTGCTTCCGGACAACGTTCTTTTGCCATTTTCATTGGCATCGCGGAATGAATGCCAAAACGCCTCGCCTCATAACTACAGGAAGCAACTACTCCCCGATCGCTTGTGCCACCGATAAGAATAGGCTTTCCCTCAAGGCGACTGTCCAACTTTCGTTCGCAGGAAACGAAAAAGGTATCCAAATCCATGTGTACAATAGAGCGCAAAACAGCCATCGTAATGTCGTATAAAAAAATAATAAAAGTGAGCTGTATGCAAATCGTTCGGTTTTCAAAGATATACATTTTGATTATATTTTAATCATTTTTTTGATTATTTTTTCGTATATTCAAATAAAATAACATTATGGAACTAGAACAAATTAAAAGCAGCATCCTCGAAATTAGAGGCAAGAAAGTAATGCTAGACATGGATTTAGCAAAAATCTATGAAGTCGAAACAAGAGTTTTAAAACAAGCTGTAAGAAGAAATATCGATCGTTTTCCTCCTGACTTCATGTTTGAGTTAACCGAACTTGAAATGCAAAACTTGACATCACAATTTGTGATCTCAAGTTGGGGTGGACAAAGACACAAGTCCTTTGCTTTTACTGAACAAGGAATCGCTATGTTATCAAGCGTTTTAAAAAGTAAAAAAGCAATACAAATGAATATCGCAATAATGCGTGCTTTCGTAATGATGCGACAATTTGCTTTAACCTACCAAGAACTCTCAGAAAAAATAATCGAACTTGAGAAACAACACAATCAAAAATTTGATGACATCGAGCAGGTTTTAAATTACCTCATACAAAAAGACAATCAAAAAA
>CAZLVX010000112.1:0-7106 GCA_964562965.1 uncultured Lishizhenia sp. | reverse complement strand
CAAGTTGACAGTTTTGTGCTCCGAAACCCGCCCGAACGCAAAGCCCGAAACCGTTAGTCGACATTGTAAACAAACACGACCAAAAAATATATAATGTTAGAAACAGACAAACATAACGAACGAATAGCAAAATTGACTTTTGCTTCTGTTTTCCCTCATTACATTTCAAAAATTGAGAGAAATGGCAGAACAAAGGACGAGCTATACGTGGTTATTGAATGGTTAACAGGATTTGACAATAGTAAACTTCAACAACTCATTGACGAAAAAGTGACTTTTGAAATTTTTTTTGAAAGAGCAACACTAAACCCGAATGCTCAAAAAATAACAGGATTAATTTGTGGTTACCGAATCGAAGAAATTCAAAATCAATTAACAAAAAAAGTAAGATATTTGGACAAAATAATTGACGAATTAGCAAGAGGTAAAAAAGTAGAAAAAATTTTAAGAAAATAATAAAAAAACAAAAAAATGGCAAAACAAATATTTATCAATTTAGCAGTAGCAGACCTTCAAAAATCTATGGATTTTTATACTGCAATAGGATTTTCAAATAATCCACAATTTTCAGACGATACTGCAAAATGTATGGTTTGGAGTGAAAACATATTTGTGATGCTACTTAACCACGAAAAATTTTCAACTTTTACAACAAAACAAATTGCTGATACAAAATCTAACATTGCAGGACTTTTCTCATTATCGTTAGAAAGTATCGATGAAGTGAATAATTTGATGACAAAAGGGCTTAAAGCAGGTGGAATTGAACCCAATGAAATGAGAGATTATGGATTTATGCAACAAAGAACTTTAGAAGATTTTGACGGACACACTTGGGAATTGTTTTTTATAGATGTAAGTAAATTCCCAACTGAATAAAATCCATGTACGGCTAACATCGGTTTGGCAATATGGCAGGATTCCTACTTCTATGAAACATTTGTGCAAGTATGAACGAAAAAAGAAAGAATATAATCTCAATGAATTCAACTGTTTAGAGATGTTGTATATAGCTTAAACTACTATTTCACTTGCTGCAGTATTCGGAATTATTCAACTGTTTCGCATCAGAAATAGAGCGGCATTTTTGATCACTCTATCTCAAATTATATCCATTGCGATATCTATATTGACAGGTCCACCTGTAGAAAAATACGGATTTTATCTTTTTGATACGTTGATTCTAGTTGCTACTATTTACATCATCAGTCAAGGCATTATGTTAAGATTAAAAATTCAACTTCTTTTAATTTCCGTTCCGGTTTTTCTTAGCATGTCGTTTAAATTATTCCAATGGCCATATAGCTATGAATGGAGCATTCTCATGATTATTCCAGTATTAACATATAATACGGTTTTGTTTCAGCGAAAAGAAATGAAAAATGAGTTGGGAATAGTTACCATTATCACTACTGAAGCTGCAATTGAACTTCTGTCTGTTTTTGCAAATTGGTTTAATTCGTAAAATGATAAAACAGTTTATTATTTCGTACTCTATTCTATCGACTTTTATTAAAAATCAAAATTAACCCTTAAAACAAATAATTTTAACCCTTTTAGAATACAAGATATGTCCTAATCGACCTATTAAATGCAAAGAAATTCGTATCTTTACACCCCTTAAATCAGCAGAATGGCGAAGATCAAAAAACAAGATGCATTGGATTATCATTCCTCGGGAAAACCAGGGAAAATTGAAGTGGTTCCAACCAAACCCTATGCCTCACAACGCGATTTATCTTTGGCTTATTCGCCAGGAGTAGCAGAACCCTGCTTGAAAATTGCCGACAATAAGGAAGACGTTTACAAATATACCAGCAAAGGAAACTTGGTAGCAGTTATTTCCAACGGTACAGCTGTACTGGGATTGGGTGATATCGGCCCAGAAGCTTCAAAGCCGGTAATGGAAGGAAAAGGATTGTTATTTAAAATATTTGCTGATATCGATGTCTTCGATATTGAAATCGACGCAAAAGACCCAGAACTTTTCATTCAAACAGTTAAAGCTATTGCGCCAACATTCGGTGGGATAAATTTAGAAGATATTAAAGCACCGGAGGCTTTCGAGATAGAACGCCGGTTGAAGGAAGAATTGGATATTCCCATCATGCACGATGATCAACACGGTACTGCTATCATTTCTTCTGCCGCTTTACTGAATGCCTTAGAGCTTGCAAAAAAGAAAATCGATAAAGTAAAAATTGTAGTTTCTGGAGCCGGCGCTTCTGCATTATCATGCGCTAAATTGTACCATTCGTTGGGAGCAAAATTGGAGAACATTTTCATGTTCGATTCTAAGGGATTGCTCACAAAAGACAGAAAAGACCTCGATCCAATGAAGCAGTTTTTTGCGGTGCATACCCGTTGGGTTTCGTTTGCAGATGCTTTCAAAAAAGTCGATGTTTTTCTTGGTTTGTCTCGCGCTGGACTCGTAAACAAAGAAATGATTGCCGCAATGGCAAAAGATCCGATAGTTTTTGCATTGGCAAATCCCGAACCTGAAATCTCTTACAAAGAGGCCACATCTGTACGGAAGGATATTATTATGGCTACCGGTCGTTCGGATCATCCTAATCAAGTGAACAACGTGTTAGGGTTCCCTTTTATATTTAGAGGAGCGTTAGACGTACGTGCCACCACCATCAACGAGGAAATGAAGTTGGCTGCCGTTAAAGCTATAGCCTCACTTGCTAAAGAAACCATTCCGGAGGAAGTTATCGAAGCTTACGGAGAGAAAAATATATCTTTCGGCCGCGAGCAAATCATTCCAAAACCTTTAGATCCGCGGTTAATTTATTATGTCGCACCGGCAGTAGCTAAAGCCGCTATAGATTCTGGTGTCGCCAAAAGTCCGATAAAAGATTGGGACGAATACGAGCAAACGCTGAAAAACAGGTTAGGTCTCGATAATAAACTTTTGAGAAACATTACTTCTAAAGCACAAGCGAATCCAAAATCAGTAGTTTTTGCTGAGGGAGATAACGTGAAAATTTTGAAAGCGGCGCAACAGGCATACGAAGAAGGGGTAGCAAGACCAATATTATTAGGAAAGAAAAATCGAATTCAAGAATTAATAAAAGAATATGCCATCGAAATTCCAGAGTTGGTGATTATCGACCCAAAATCTGAAGAAGAAGAAAAGCGCAGAATAGACTTTGGCAAAACCTTGTTCGAACGAAGAAAAAGAAAAGGCCTTACAGAATTTGAGGCCATTCAATTGATGCGTGAACGAAATTATTTCGGCGCCATGTTGGTTGACAAGGGAATAGCAGATGCCATGATTACGGGCTTAACAAGAAGTTACCGATCTTCGATAAAACCTGCGCTTCAAATAATTGGATTAGAAAAGGATGTAAAAGTTGCGGCTGGAATGTATATTTTAAATACGAAAAGAGGTCCTTTGTTTCTTGCAGATACTACCGTAAATGTAAACCCTACTGCAGATCAAATTGCCGAAATTACATTTAACGTGTCTAAAGTTATTCGGAAATTTAAAGTAACTCCGCGTATTGCATTATTGGGTTATTCCAATTTTGGATCTTCACCAGGTGAAGATTCTGAAAAAATGTCCAAAGCAGTAAGTATGTTGCATGAAAAACACCCTTCGCTAAACGTGGACGGAGAAATGCAAGCAAATTTTGCCTTGAATAGTGAGTTGATGAACGAGAAATTTCCGTTCTCACAACTAGCCAACAAAGAGGTAAATACGCTAGTATTTCCAAATTTATCTGCCGGAAATATTACCTACAAAACGTTGCAACAAATGATGGACGTGGATGCCATTGGGCCAATACTCGTTGGATTAAGAAAACCTGTTCACATTTTGCAATTAGGGTCGTCAGTCAGGGAAATTATTAACATGGTGAAAATCGCCGTAATAGACGCTCAATCAAAGTAAGATGATAGGAATGTTAAATGGCCGCATGGTCGAAAAAAATCCCACGGAACTACTTGTAGATTGCGGAGGTGTGTGTTACGAAGTGAAAATTTCATTGAATACATTTTCAGTACTTGGAGATGAGGAATCCGTTAGGATTTACACGAAATTAATTGTGAGAGAAGATGCACACATACTCTATGGTTTTGCTGCGAAAGAGGAGCGTGAAATGTTTAATTTTTTAATCAGTGTTTCGGGAATAGGTCCGAATACCGCTATGATCATGCTTTCGTCTTTGGTGCCTGAGGAGATTGCACACGCTATTCAAACCGAAGATGTGGTGACCATACAGAAGATAAAAGGAATTGGAGCCAAGACCGCACAACGTGTTATCATCGATTTGAAAGGAAAAGTGTTAAAATTCACAGGCAATGCCGAAAATCTTTTTGCTCAAAGCAATACAAACCGATTTGATGCGTTAACAGCTTTAGTTTCTCTTGGTTTTGATAAAAAATCGGCCGAAAAAGTGTTGGAGAGAATCGATACAGGAGATTTGAATGTTGAACAATTGATAAAAGAAGCATTAAGGCTTTTATGATTAAATTTAAAAGAAAGGGTAGCTTGATGTTGGCATTGGTAGGAGTACTAATGCTTGCTTCACATGCACAAGCTCAGCTAAATTTGCCTTTCCCTATCTTTAACCCAATGAATCCTGGTCAGAACTTACCTCAAAGTTTTGATTTAGGAGACCCAACAAATCTTCAGCAGGGAATTGTTTACGATCCCGAAACTGGTAAATTTATTTTTACCGAAACGATAGGAAACGGTTTGTTTTACCGCTACCCCTCCATGATGTCACTGGAAGACTACCTTGAATTTCAGGAAAAAAAGTCTCAAACTTTAGATTGGCAAGAAATAATTGAAGAGGAAACAGCTGAAAATCGCCAGTTCGAGTTGCCCATAAAGGTTGGTAGTAAAATTTTCGAAAACTTTTTTGGTTCGGATGAAATTAAAATTATTCCCGGAGGAAATTTAGAAATTTCACTTGGGGCTAATCATTCAAGGGTGGATAATCCTATGCTTCCCCTTCGCCAAAGACGTATCACACGCTTCGATTTTAATCAAAATATAAACCTTGATGTGACCGGCCAGATCGGAACAAAATTAAAGTTAACGATGCGCTACAATACGGCGGCTCAGTTCGACTTTAACAACTTTTCAAATATAAAACACACGGGTAGGGAAGACGAAATTCTGCAAGAAATTGCGCTAGGAAATGTTCAATTGAACTTGCCAACAACCTTGATTCAAGGATCGCAAACTCTTTTTGGAGTTAAAACACAATTAAAGTTCGGTCGTGCCACTTGGGATTTAATAGCTGCGCAGAGTAAAGGGAAACGAACAGAGATTAATGTTTCTGGAAAGGCACAGGTTCAAGATTTTCAATTATCAGCTGATAATTACGAACAGAACCGTCATTATTTCTTAAATCTTTACCATCAACAACATTACGACACCGCAATGGCATCACTTCCTGTCGTGAATTCCACTGCTTATATCACTAGAATCGAGGTTTGGATTACTAACAGGAACAGTTCGACTGAAAACACCCGTAACGTACTCGCATTCGCGGATTTAGGTGAGGCTTTGCAAACGAATTGCCAAGGTTCGCCTGGTGCTTATTCCACGTCTTCTATTTTGCCGGATAATGAATCAAATGGTTTATACAATTGGGCGTCAAATCAACCGCTTGTTCGTGGTTTTGCAAATGCTGTTTCAACATTGTCATCTCAGGTTACAGCTCCGGGTCCATTTCAGCAAGCCATACATTATGAAAAAGTGGAAAATGCACGAAAACTTGGGGAAAATGAGTTTACCTACAATGCCTTGTTGGGTTATATTTCTTTGAATAATAGTTACAACAACGACGAAGTTATTGCCGTAGCTTACGAATATACCTACAACGGAGAAACCTTTCAAGTTGGTGAATTTTCTACGGATGGTTCTAGCGGTCAGGATGCATTAATTTTAAAAATGTTAAAGCCGACCATTACGATTCCAAACAACAAGGTTTGGGATTTGATGATGAAAAACGTGTATTCCATCAATGCGGCGCAAGTAGATCAGTCGGGGTTCAAAGTTGATATTTTATACAATAACCCGGATCAATCGGTACTGATTCCATTTTTACCTTATGATGGAGTGAATTCCGTCCAAACAGTTACCCTGTTGGAAATGGATAAGTTAAATCAAAACAGCCAACCCTTTTCTGATGGAGTTTTTGATTTTGTTCCAATGAATCAAGTTGGTAACAAAATTGACAACGGAGGAACCATAAATAGAAAGACAGGTAGAATTTATTTTTCAACCGTTGAACCATTTGGAAAAACATTAAAAAATAAATTAACAGCAGCAGGACTACCTCCTTCAACTGTAGATAAGATTTCATTTGTTGAATTATACGACTCTACAAAAACAGCGGCACAGCAAATACCAAGTAAAAATCGCTTTTCTTTCAAGGGTCAGTTTCAGTCTTCTATTTCATCTGAAATTTCATTGGGAGCATTTGATATTCCGGAAGGAGCAGTAGTCGTTACGGCCGGTGGAATTCGACTTACGGAAGGCGTGGATTATCAAGTAGATTACGCACAAGGAAGGGTGAAAATATTGAATACAAGTTTACTTGAATCAAACGCGCAAATCAAAGTTTCGATAGAAAGTAATTCAATGTTTGGATTTCAGGCACGTACCATGATTGGGGGACATTACACGTATCGTTTTAGCGAAAACTTAAAATTAGGCGCGACATGGGTAAGAATGACCGAAAGACCTGTTACACAAAAGGTCGATTTTGGTAGTGAACCTTTCAAAAACAATGTGATTGGTGCTGATTTTTCATGGCGAACAAATGTTCCTTTTTTAACGAAATTGGTGGACCTATTACCTGTGATTTCAACCAATCAAATGTCAACATTTGCTATTCAAGGAGAAGTTGCCACCTTGATTCCTGGTCAGCCTCGAGCAATAAATAAAGAAGGGACATCCTACCTTGATGATTTTGAAGCAGCACAAAGTGCCATTGATTTGCGCTCTGCAACAGCATGGAGGATGGCGTCAATCCCTCAAGGGCAACCTGATCTATTTCCTGAGGCGGCCAAAAAAGATTTAAGTCTTGGGTTTAAGCGAAGTAAATTGTCATGGTATACCATTGACCCCGTATTTGTCCAAA
>CAZLVX010000111.1:0-7153 GCA_964562965.1 uncultured Lishizhenia sp. | reverse complement strand
GTAGCCTGAGTAAGTGTGGTATTTATTTCAAAAGTCGCTGTATCGGAGGCACATCCTGCAGTAACTATTACCGTATAGATGCCATCTTCTAGGTTAATTATAGAAGATGTTGTTTCACCATTTGACCATTGGTAAACATAGTTAACATTTGGGTTATTCTCACTATTCAAAATATCGATTCGTGCAGAATTACGTGTACAACCTAATGTATCAACCGCAGCTTGAATTTCTACATGACCTAAATTGTAAGCTCTTTCCACCGCAGATGCCGCATTTAATCTGCCTGAACCTAATTGACCAGCATAACTTGGATTTAACGCATCAATATTTACAGCTGTTTCACGTAATGCTGATTCGATTTCTTCGTTTGAAATACATGGATTGGCAGCTACCATTAGAGCAACGGTTCCCGTTACATAAGGTGCGGCAAAGGAAGTTCCGTTATTTGTTAAATACCACCCTGGACCAGCTGAAATAGCCACATCATATCCTGGTGCACAAATATCAACTGAAGAGTTATGTTGATGAGTAGTTGAAGCGTTACCTGGAGTTCTTTCGTGATTATCGTTTGGACCAATACTTGTTACAGCAAAGACATGATTATAAGCAGCAGGGTAAACCAAATTAGTTGGGCCACCACATGTGGTTCCGTTTCCTGCTGAGGCAACAATAAAGGTTCTATTATTCCAAATTTCATCGATTGCATCTTGCGCATATGAATTGAAAGTACAACCTGATGTCCAACTTAAGTTTAGTACCCTCGCTCCTGCATATGAAGCTGCTATGGCATCATTGTAATTCATTCTATATAATTTAAGTGAAGAGTTATACCCTATCGAAGACTTACCAACCCCATTGTTTGTATTTCCTGCAGCATTAATGGCTACAGCAGTTCCGTGAGTTTTTGTCGCCGTATTTGTCGCATCATAAAATAAAACCTTTCCCGCTAATTCCTCATGTGTAACTTCAAAATTTTGATCTGAAATACCGATTATCACGGAAGGATCACCTGTTGAAACATCCCATGCCGCTTGTGCACCAATAAGATTTAATGCGTAATCATTTGGAAAAACCGTTGTGTAATCATTAGGCATTGCCAATGTTTCATATACAGGGGCAATTTCAACACCTCTTACTGACTTAGACTTGTTCACTAAATCAGCATATAAATTTTCAGCAATACAATTACAAGTAAACTGAACAACTTTTCGCAATTCGGGGTTTCTTGAATTGGAAAAAACATAATCAACAGAATTAACTTTATTCTTCGTAAGGATAGAATTTAAAGTTTCGTCGGTTGATTTAAATTTTGAACCAACTTTTTTGGGAAGAACTTTTTGGTCATCAATTTTTAACCAAACTGCACTAGTTTTGGTTTTTTGAGAATTAGCATTAAATGAAATAAATAATGACGAGATTGATAAAATAATTAGCGTTTTCATTTTTCTTTTTTTAAACTTGAGATAAAGTTACAGGTATGGTTATGTATGAAGATAATAATTCTCCTAATTAGATAGAAATTTAAGCTTAACAATGTAAGAGGAACTAAGTAATAATGCTTAGAACAAGTGAAATCAGAAGGACTAAATCTTTTTCCTTGCCTTTCTCACTGATCAATCCTAGCCTCCATACATCATCAAGAACGACTTTAAAAACGGATCCAAATCACCATCCATGACCGCATCAACATTCCCCGTTTCGGTTCCTGTTCGCACGTCTTTAACCAATTTGTATGGGTGCATTACGTAATTACGAATTTGAGATCCCCACTCAATTTTTTTCTTACCAGCTTCAATTTCGCTTCGTTTTTCCATTCGTTCGCGCAATTCAAGTTCGTACAATTGAGAACGTAATAATTGCATTGCTTTCTCTTTATTTGCGAGCTGAGAACGAGATTCAGAATTCTCTATAATGATTCCGGAAGGAGCGTGACGCAAGCGAACTGCCGTTTCTACTTTGTTGACGTTTTGTCCTCCTGCCCCTCCCGATCGGTAAGTTTCCCAAGAAATATCAGCAGGATTAATATTGATTTCTATGTTATCATCAACCAAAGGATACACGTAAACGGAAACAAACGAAGTATGGCGTTTTGCATTCGAATCAAATGGAGAAATTCTTACCAATCGATGCACACCATTTTCTCCCTTCAAATATCCAAAAGCAAACTCTCCCTCAAATTCCAGCGATACCGTCTTCACCCCAGCAACGTCTCCCTCTTGAAAGTTTAATTCGGTAATTTTATATCCTTTTTTCTGAGCCCACATCATGTACATACGCATGAGCATTGATGCCCAATCACAACTTTCAGTACCTCCTGCTCCTGCTGTTATTTGAATGACCGCACTCAAGGAATCTTCTTCGCTTGAAAGCATGTTTTTAAGTTCTAATTCTTCTATACTTTCTACCGTTTTTCGGTAAGAAACTTCGAGCTCTGAATCCGAACTAACACCCTCTTTTACAAATTCCTGAAGAACTTCCAAGTCATCTACTGCAGATTTTTGATTGTCAAAATTTTCAACCCAATATTTTAAGCCTCGAATTACCTTCATTTGCTGCTCTGCTTTTTTAGGGTCATCCCAAAACGAAGGGTCTTGCGATTTTAATTCCTCTTCTTTTAATTGCATTCGTTTCTCTTCAATCTTCAGAAAACTCTTTATTTTGTCAAGTCTAATCACCAACTCTTTATATTGTTCCGATGTCATGTCGCAAAATTAAAGAAAAAAAGATGCCTATGATTGTTTGAATGCAACGCTTTTATTACATTTGTCTCCTACAAGTTGATAAGTATGAATATACCAAGTAATTTAAAATATACAAAAGACCACGAATGGGTATTAGTGGAAGGAGATATAGCTACAGTAGGTATTACGGATTTTGCTCAAAGTGAGTTAGGTGATATCGTATATGTAGAGATAGAAACTGTGGGAGAGACCGTTTCTCAAGAGGAGGTTTTTGGTTCGATTGAGGCAGTGAAAACTGTTTCCGATTTATTCATGCCGTTAACGGGAGAAATACTTGAATTTAACGAAAAACTAGACACTAACCCTGAATTAGTCAATAGTGATCCATATGGTGATGGTTGGATGGTTAAAGTGAAAATTTCTAATAACGATGAAATTTCTCAACTCCTATCCGCTGAGGCTTATGGAAACCTTGTTCATTAATTGGCACATAAATTGATTTGAAATTTTAAAATCATTAAAGCTATGGAAGTAAAGAAAAATAAGAACGCAGACATAAACAGAGTTCGCTCTAGTTTTTTTATGGTAGGTTTTTGTTATATCAGCGGGTTGGTTCTCGCTGCATTTACCTATCAAGATATAGTTGACGAAGATGGACCTAAGAAATTGAATACAGGTTCTGGTAACACCACGACTGAGGAGGTAAATAAAGATGAACCGCCGAAGGAAGAACCACCAAAACCAATTGAACAACCGCAACCTCAGCAAGAAATAGACCTAACGCAAGAAATTAAGGTTGTAGAAAACAAAAACGAAGAGCAGAAAGAAACTATCATCGAAACAATCGAAATAGTGGAAGAACAAGTTGAAGTTACAGAAATTGTGGAACCTGTAGTAGATTTTCCAGACGTTGAAGCAGAATTTACAGGTGGGGAATCGGCAATGCAAAAATGGATGCAACAAAACTTAGTGTACCCTGAAATGTCAATGGAAATGGGTGAACAAGGAAAAGTTTACCTAAAGTTTGTTGTTGAAAAAGATGGAACTATATCGAATGTTGAAGTAATAAAGGGTGTTTCAAGAGACTTAGATAACGAAGCGAAAAGATTAGTGAGGGCGATGCCAGGATGGAAACCTGGTGAAAGTAAAGGAATGAAAGTTCGATCTTCATTTACTATGCCCATCAATTTTGAATTAAACTAAATACATTTATGTTCAGTTATAAAAAGACCGCCGAAAGCGGTCTTTTTTTTACCCCATATTTTATGTTGGCACATTAATTGAATTAGCCTTTTGAAACCTCAAAAACAAAAAGGCTATGGAAACGAAAAAAAACAAAAATGTCGATGCGAATCGCTTTAGACACGGATTTTTCTTGGTAGGATTGAATTATGTTGCCGGAATTACGCTTGCTGCATTCTCTTACCAACAAATAATTGCGGACAAAGACGATTCAAACGCTAAAAACTCTGCGTCAATATCAAGTTACGAAGAAGTGGAAAAAGAACAAGATTTGAAAGTTGAATTACCAAAACTACCTCCTCAACAGGCGCCTCAGGCAGCACTTGATCTAAATGATCCGATAATTACTATTGATAATCGCAATATCGAGGACACCAACACTAGAATTGTATTAATTGACATCGAAGATCCGATTGTACCAATTATTCCAATCGTTGAACCGGTAGAGGATTTCCCTGATGTCGAGGCGGTATTCAATGGAGGTGAATCGGCCATGCAAAAATGGATGCAAGAAAATTTACAATACCCGGAAATTGCTATGGAACGAGGTGATAAAGGAAAAGTTTACCTAAAATTTGTTGTCGAAAAGGATGGAACCATATCTAATGTTGAAGTGATTCAAGGTGTTTCTAGAGAACTTGATAACGAAGCTAAAAGATTAATCCGCGCCATGCCTGAATGGAAAGCTGGTGAGACCCGCGGCTTAAAAGTAAGGTCGTCTTTTACAATGCCTATCCACTTTGACTTTAACTAGAATGAATTTTACAAAGAGCCGCGTAATGCGGCTCTTCTTATTTTTATAAACCCCAACATGTCGGGCATTTCTGTTTTTCAAGTATATTTTCAAGTTGATCCTCAAATTGGTAAAAAAAATCAATTCCAGTTCTAAGTTCTAGTTCATCAATACTGCAAATAAATTTCTTTATTGGATCTTTGGATCCGCTATTGGGTATTATAAAGGCAATTGCTTTTGACTTTTCGTGCTTATAGTCAATCAATGCTTTGTAATAATATTTTGGAATACTGACTTCATTTTTACCTATCGTTGGTAAACCATTTTCTAAAATTGGTCCTGTAATCACTAAAACAGAATCATAGCAAATAGCCCAATCTCTAACTTTTTCCTCTAATTTTTTCCATATTCCGCGATTAAAAGATGGAACTTGCGGGCTCATATTGCTAAAAAAAAATGATTCAGCCATGACTTTTTCTGACCATTTCATATCTGCAGCGGGAGCTAAATGTCCGCGATCATAACCACTCTTACTATAATCAGCATTGGTTGCGGATCCGGTGGATATATTTGGATCTTCGATGAATCGGTCACCTCTTTCTATGGTTCCTTGTGTTTCCTTTTTCGTTAATATGTAGGCAACCCATGATGCTTGTTCATGTTTTTCGTTATACACTAAGGAATACCCTGAATGCAAGGTGACGGTTTCGTGATCTCTTATTTTTGGAAATTCAGGATGCTTGCAACCAACAGGTAAATAATGTTGCGCATGGGTTTGTCCAAAGATAAAAATTAAACTTATCCCTAAAAAAAAACGTCCAATTGATTTCAACTGGACGCTATATTTACGTGTTTTTCTATTACGCATCAATTTTAGCATATTTAGCGTTCTTTTCAATAAACTCTCTCCTAGGTGGTACGTCATCGCCCATAAGCATAGAGAAAATCTGATCGCATTCTGCAGCATTTTCAATGGTAACTTGTCGCAAGGTTCGGCTTTCTGGGTTCATAGTTGTTTCCCATAATTGCTCGGCGTTCATTTCTCCAAGACCTTTATAGCGTTGCACATTAACCGAAGATTCACTTCCTGCGCCTTTCATGTCGTGAATAAGCCTATCTCGCTGGTCTTCGTTCCACGCATACTCGGCTTTAGCTCCTTTTTTAACTTGATAAAGTGGAGGTGTCGCAATATAGATATACCCATTTTCAATAAGCTCTTTCATATACCTGAAGAAAAAGGTTAAAATCAACGTTTCGATATGTGATCCATCGACATCGGCATCACACATGATGATAATTTTATGATAACGTAACTTTTCTAAGTTAAGTGCCTTGGAGTCTTCTTCCGTTCCAATTCTCACCCCCAATGCCGTATAAATATTTTTAATTTCTTCGTTCTCAAATATTTTATGTTGCATGGCCTTCTCTACGTTCAAAATCTTTCCTCTCAGGGGCATAATCGCTTGAAAGTGTCGGTCCCTGCCTTGTTTTGCTGTTCCCCCTGCAGAATCTCCCTCGACAAAGTAAATTTCACATGCTGCAGGATCTTTTTCTGAACAATCGGCCAATTTTCCTGGCAGTCCTCCGCCGGCTAATACATTCTTTCGCTGCACCATTTCTCTTGCTTTTCTTGCGGCATGACGCGCGCGAGCAGCAAGAATCACCTTCTCAACTATTAACCTAGCTTCTGTAGGATGCTCTTCCAAATATGCCGAAAGCATTTCAGAAACGGCTTGACTTACTGGGGCTGTAACTTCTCTATTTCCTAATTTCGTCTTAGTTTGTCCTTCAAACTGAGGTTCTGCAACTTTTACCGATACTACTGCTGTCAACCCTTCGCGGAAATCGTCTCCATCAATTTCAATTTTCTCTTTTGCCAACATTCCCGAGTCAGTTGCATATTTTTTCAGCGTATTTGTCAACCCTCGTCTAAAACCTGAAAGATGTGTTCCGCCCTCGTGGGTGTTAATATTGTTCACATACGCCTGAATGTTTTCTGTGTAAGAAGTATTATACGTCATGGACACTTCCACCGGAATACCTTCGCGCTCTCCCTCAAAATAAATTACATCTTGAATTAAAGCCTCTCTATTTCGATCCAAATATTGCGCAAATTCTCTTAACCCACCTTCCGAAAAATAACGTGTAGTTGGATGGTTTCCTTCATCATCAGTGATACGCTTGTCTTTAAGAGTTATCGTGATTCCTTTATTTAAAAAGGCTAATTCACGCATTCTCGCTGCTAATGTATCAAAATTATATTCTGTTGATTCAAATATTGAAGCATCCGGTTTAAAGGTAACTTCCGTCCCTGTTTCATTTGATTCTCCAACAACTTTAACATCATACAATGGCTTTCCGATACTATATTCTTGTTGAAAAACCTTTCCTTCGCGACGCACAGTGGCCATTAAATGAGTTGACAAGGCATTCACGCAAGACACACCCACACCGTGCAAACCTCCAGAAACTTTGTACGTGTCTTTGTCAAATTTAC
>CAZLVX010000110.1:0-7159 GCA_964562965.1 uncultured Lishizhenia sp. | reverse complement strand
CCCCCGAGGTATATTTCAATCGATCTATGGTCAATGAAGAAAATTGTTGGAAAACAATATCTTTAAAATGGTGGGGTATTGAATTTCGTAAGCGACAATTGGAGTTCCCAGTAACTCAAAAAATTTTGTCGGAATTTCCTGAGCTAATTTCTCTTTCATTTAATCAGTTAGAACCAAAGGGAAGGATAAAGCCACATTGTGGTGATACTAATGCCATTTACAGGTGTCACTTTGGAATTGAAATTCCATCGCAATTACCAGAAACAGGTTTTCGCGTGAAAGAAGAATGGCGATCATGGCATGAGGGAAAATGGTTACTTTTTATGGATGCCTATGAACATGAGGCTATCAATTTAAGTGGTAAACAAAGATTAATAATCGTTGTTGATTTTCTAAGGCCCGAATTTCAGTCTCGAAAACACCTGGTTATATCGACAGTTTTGTCTTCTCTCTTTTTACAAAAGCGCGCTGAGAAATGGCCGATATTGAAAAAAACGCCATCTTGGTTTATTAAATTGAGTGCTTTTTGTTTGCGACCGTTTGCATTTGCCGCGGTCAAATGGGTTAACTTATTCAGATATTATTAGTTAATCTAAACGGAAACTATTTTCCTTCGTTTTCTTTTGATGAATAATTTGATTGATAAAGGAATCAAGAGGTAACACTTTAGAAGCCAATTTCTATAGGCTTTCGCTAAAAATCTATAATAAATACTTAAAATCGGCGCACTAAATTTGTGGTTTGTGGTCAAATGATAGCCAAATTGTATTAATTCTTTGTTACAGATATTTTCAATTAATTCAATTTCCTTTTGAGATAAATTCTTCTTGTATTGCTCAATTTTATCTGTTGAAGATGGTTTGTTTAAACCACTGTGAAATTTTAAGAGGTGTTCGACAAATTTTGGGTCTAACAGATTTCTCTTTGCTTCAATTAACGCTAAGTATTTACCCTCAGTTTCGGTCATGCTTTCTTGAAAAGGGACGTTAATCCAGTCGCAGATTTTCTTTAAATAATCCTGAGTATTTGACATGATGTCTTCGTATCTGATCACTATATAAGACGAAGGCTTTAGTACGTGTAATTGTTGATAGGTATCTTTCCATAATGACGCTAAAAAAAGAGGGTGTTGGTTCCAGTTTAATTGACGATTTTTCTTTGAAACAATATTATCTCGAACATCTCGAACCAAAATGATGAATCGTGATTCTGGAAATAGTTTGGTTAATAATTTTAGGTGAAAAAAGTACTTTATTTGCTTATCTACTATGACTTCAATGTTAGATTTATCTTTGATATCAATAAAATGTAAGTAAGTTAATTTCACCAATCTAGACCAATTTAGAATATCTTGATGGCGAATTAAATTTTCTTCAAATATTGATCTTTCACTAAAGTATAGGGTCGTATTTTTTTCCGCTAGTAAAAAAAACTCTTGAACATACTTCGAAATGTCATCTCTACTCCAATTAATTTTGTTTCTATATTTTCTATAAAAATAAAGTGCGAAAGGTTCTTCTGAGGGGCTTAGGATTTCACTATTTAAATTTAGCATCAAACTCAATAGCGAGCTACCGGTTCGTTCCGTGCATAAAATGAAATGGAGTTTAATATTATCAATTTTTTCAGCTGAAAAATTCATTTCGAAAGCATAGATTTCAACCTCCAAAGTTTAACTTTTGTTGGAGTGTAATAAATTATATATTCTTTGTAAATATGCCATTTTGCTAAAATATACCATTTTAAATAGCACAAAACGTAATAACAATAGGATTTGGTATTTTGTGATGGTTCATATTGGTAATAATTTAAATAAGGCGCTGTAATACTCTCGATTAATGCATTTTCCCGATTTGATAATTCTTTTTTCCATTTTTGAATGTGGCCAGAATGTATGGGTTGATCCAAGTCTTTAAAGTGATCGTTTGCGAAGTTTTCGAGTGTTTTATTTTCTATTTTGAATATCGATTTTTCCCCATTTAAACTTATTGAATTTAAGCTGTTCTCCAAGCCTATGAAGGTAAGAATTGATTTAATTGAATTTTCAGGTTTCGATACAAAATCTTCGTATTTTAAGAAGTAGAATTTCTTATTTTCCGGAAATGCGTGAATTTTATCATAAAAAAAACGATAACGAAAAGAATTATACGCAATATGACCAGGCTTATTATTAACCTTTTTCTTTCTTGACAAAATATTATCTCTTGGATCCCTAACTAGCACAATGAATTTAGCATTTTCGTCAAGTTTCATAATCGTTTTGATGAACAAAGAATAATGCGGGTTTTTATCCACATAAACCTCATGTCGAGTTGACTTGTCTTCAATTTTAAATTTAGAAAAAAGTTCTAATGTAAAGTTGTAATAGCTATTGTAGTCCGCATGGCTTAATGAGTTATCACTTGTGATATCAACTTGATCTATAGGTCGTGTTTTTTGAATTAGATTTAGATATTTCAAAACTTCATCCTCTAATTTCGCATTTTTACTTCGAATGTGTTGATACTTATTGGCAAAAAATAAGAAAACAGGAATTTCTGGAATTGCCTTAATTTTTTCATGACGATTTAATGTCTTCGTTAATAAAGTACTTCCCGATCTTCCAATGCCAATGATGTAAATCATTTTATTGTCTTGTTTTTAAATGCTATTCTTCTTTGAATATTCAAGTAATGATGTGTTTTTGCCCCAACAAGCAAGAAATATGTATTAACAGAAATATACCATGGAAAATTCCAAATTAAATTCTTGAATTTCCCGAAACCCGAAACATAGGCAGTTGACTTGTAACCTATCTTATTTCCCAATCTATCACAAATGATTTCAGCTTTTTTAATTTCTCTCAAGGATAAATTATTTTTCCAATTATCAACAAATTCTCCTGAAATTGGTCTTAACAGGTCTGTCATCTTTTTAAAAAGTCGAGGGTAATTTTCTTTCAAATCATGATAGGAATTGAGATGTTCTTCAATTTTAATTTTGTAGTCAAAAATTTTCTCATCGTATTCAACTTGAAGAAAGGAACATATTTCTTTAAGTGATTTTTCTGGATAATTAAGAAATTCCTCCATCTTCACCAAAAGAATTTTGTTTTTATTTGCTGCTGAAAGTTTTAAATAATTAGAGACATACACATTCCAACTCGTTGCATAAAACCTCACGTTTCTTTTCTTTTGAAAAGTATGTGTGCTTTTTAAATGAGAATGAATAAATCCTCGGTAATCGCGCACCAGAAATATAAACTTTGCTTGAGGGTAAATATCCAAAAGCTTATCCACATGTTGAGTGTAAAATGGATTTTTATCAATGATCGCCTTAACAGGCTTGTTGAAATGAAGTACCTTGTGAATTTCGATACAAAAATCTGCAAATGAAATGTTTTCGTTTATTTCGTATATTTTTTTTTCATCGAATTGAAACATTGGATTTAATGAAGCGGTTTTCAGTTCTCTGAAATAATTTATGAAATCGGTTTTTATTTTGTGATTAAAGCGAATACAAGATTTATACTTTTCGTAAAAAAAGAGAATATGTTTAATTTCCGGCGATGCAATTAAATCCATGTGATTGTTCAATAGCATCATAAGTAAGGTGGTTCCACTTCTTCCTGGTCCAATTATGAAATGAATGGGTTCGATTTCCTTTTTTTGATGCAATTCAGCCACGTTAAATTTCTCCTTTCAGAATTTTTTCTTTAAACGCCTTTAAATTCTTCAATTCTTTCGTTAGCAGATTGAGTCTGTCCTCCTCGGTTTGAGTTCGATTGGTTTTCTTTAACAAGGCCTCTTTTTCTTTTTTAAATTCTTGCGCTCCTTTTTGAAAATACGATAAGGCTTTATCACGTTGTTTTAGATTTAAATAACCATTACCCATTTGAACATATTGCGGTCCATGTTGCTCTTCAGGAAATTCTTTAATAAGCTGTTCTTGAATGGATATTAACCAACCATAATCGTTGAGTTGGATAGCGAATTTCTCTTCAATTTGGAAGATGTTCTTATCGCTCCGAGAAAGTTCGTGCGTCTTTTTAAAATAGATTTTGGCAGAATCAATGTATTGATTTTTAAGCTTAGAAAGTGAAGGCGATATGGCTGCTTTAGTAATGTTATTTTCAATTAGAATTTGATTAAATATTTGGGAATTAAATTGCAAAATACCGTTTAGGATACCTTGAGGATTTGATTGTATAAATTGGTTAACGTTATCATTCATTTTAGAAGCGAATGAATTTTTCTTCAGCGATTCCGAGAGATTTCCTAAGTTCTGAGCATTCGCTTTAATTTGAAATGCCAATTGATCTCTCGAAAATTTCTTAGCGAAATCGCGAATGTTTAAGTCAAATTGCTTGGTAATGGCGAATGTTTTAAATAATTCATTTTTAAAATAAATAGCCAAAACTTGTTTCTCAGTAAATTTGATTGAAGATTCGGTAGTGTCAACCGAGTTATTAAGCTTCTCTAATTCTAAAAATCCTTCCGCTAATTTTGCATAACTGTTGGCACAATTTAACATGCCTTCTTTGTAGGATGGGTTTACCTTGACGGAATGTTTGAATAAACTTAAGGCCTTTTCATAATCGTAATAAAAGGTGTAAAGTAAGACACCTCGGTTATTCAAATTAGATTCGTAATCTCCATAAAGTGAAAGTGACTTTTCATACATCATCAAGGCGGAATCTACTTTTTCCATCAGTACTTCAAAGGTGGCATTTCCATTCTTTTGAATATCCATTACCTCGAGCTGATACTCAGATCCTAAAAGAGAATTAGCTTTAACTGAATTAGGAACATGTTTAATATCATTTAAGTACAAAGATTTTTTTGAATGCCAGACACTATTTCTATTTATAGAATAAACCAAACTTGGGAGTATAACGATTAACAAAGGAATTATAAGTTGACTTGATAATCTTCCAGAAAGAAACTCATCTTTTTTCCATTGAGAAAATAGGTAGGCCAACACAATACAAAAACCAATTGACGCTGAAAAAGCAAATCGTTCTGCGATGATTCCAACCATTGGAGATAATAAATTAGCAGCACCGCCTATTGCCAATAGGAAAAATAAAATTCCAAAAGAAATTAATGATTTATTTCTGAGTCCTTTTATGGCGAAATACAAGGCAACTAACATTACAATTAATCCTAAATAAAATTGCCAATCGCCAAAGCCCACCAAAGGAACGGCGTCAAAACCGTAATAAAAAGCTAAGGGATAAGGTAAAATTAGTTTCTCAATGTACAACCAATTCGTGTAAAAAAACATTGGGATTCGATCGATAAAGTCCATTTCGAATAATGGGTTTTCAAAGTATGAGAAGTTTCTATTAGTAGTTTCGTTCAGCCCCATGAAATGATTTTTGAACACGTTGAAGCCAATTTTCATAGAAAATAATAGGAGAAATGTTATTCCTATAGTCTTCAATTGGACGTCTCGAAAAAAATAAATCATCAGCGGAATACTTACAATGAATGGTAAATTAGACTTTTTACTAAGCAAGGAGAGTAGAATAAACAAAGCAATCCATCCAATTCTCCAGATTTTCTTTTGGTCTAACCATTTGAAAGTTTGAATTGCCGCCAACAAAGCAAATAATAGACTTAGTAATTCATCGCGGTTTTTAATACTGTTAACCACTTCGGAATGAATGGGATGAATCATGAAAAGAATCGTAATAACGGCCGAAAGTGTAGAGGCCTTACCTTGAAATAAAACCTGAAGTAATTGGAAAAGAAAAACACCAATAAGCGCATACAGAATTACATTGATGGCATGCGAATAATGCACTCGGTTTTCACTGTTTTTGAATAAGGACCACTCTATAGCGAAAGTATAAATAGAAACAGGTCTGTATTCGTAATTTTGCTTTCCATCGATGAAGGAGTGACTCGTAAAGATCTTTCCGAAGCCCCCAATTCCTTTTTCGGTGAGTTCATTTTTTTGATTCAACGTAGTTGTTACGTATTCATCATCCATGGAATAACCATTTTTTATGGAGTTTCCATAAAATAGAAAAGCCAATACAAAACTAATCCACCACATGTTTTTAATGGAAAAGAAAGGATTTTCAACTCCAATATTTAATGTGTTTTGCTGTTGATTTTTAAAATTCTGAGTATTAGTTTTCTTTGCCAAAGGCTTAGTTTTTAACGAAGTTAATTCATTTTTTACAAATCATGAATAACTCAGAGCCTTGTCTTGGTTTAATAGAATTATAACAGGAAGCAAAAGAGATATCATTAAAATGCTCAGAAAAATAAGTTTCATATTCTTCTTTATCTCCTCCAAATGGCGGTCCACCTGAGAATTCTCTGTTAAATAAAACACCGACAAGCTTACCTCCGTTGACTAGTAATTCTGAACTCTTTTTTGCATACTTTGCTCTATATTTTGGCGAGATAGCGCAGAAAAAAGTCTGTTCGACAATTAAATCGAAACTTTCGTTTAACGAAAAGAAATCAGCATGTACAAAATAGCGATCCTCAATTTTAGGATTTCTATTCTTGAGTTGTTTCAATGGTATTTCGCTTAAGTCAACGACGTAAACATTACTGAAGCCGAGGTTCCAAAGATATTCTGCCTCGTAGGCATTGCCACAACCAGGAATTAAAATTCGGATATTTTTGTCTGTGAGTTGATCGAAGTAAGTTTTTAATGGTGTGGTGATCGCACCTACGTCCCAAGCTGTTTCAGCATTTTGGTAACGGTTTGTCCAATAACTTTCGTTTAGTTCCAACATTGTTAAATTGTTTTAAGTTGCTTTTCCACGTAATTAAACAGTAGTTTTCTTTTCTGAATTTCAATTCTGAAGTATTTCTCGCGTTTTTTATGTTGAAATGGTTTTTTATAAAAACCGAAAGTTAAAACATTCCAACTTTTCGCTAGAAAGCTTAGTTTAGGTTCAAAAGAAACGTCTATAATTCCAAGTGTGGAAACTTCTTCATCAATTTCAGGACTTAACGAAAGTGTTAAAATATGTTCCTTAACGATTTCAGATAAATGAGCGTATTTACTCAAATAATTACTATCGATTTGCGATGATTTCAGCATTTTACTCGCTTGAAAATCAAGGTCAACAAAATGTTGATGTAATTCATTTATGGTCATAAAAGTGAGAGAAATTGACGAATTTTTTCAAAAATATATTCTTGTTCTTCTT
>CAZLVX010000109.1:0-7188 GCA_964562965.1 uncultured Lishizhenia sp. | reverse complement strand
TTTCGTTTTGATTCTTGAGTTTGTTTCGAAGTGCAAATCGGTAACTAACCAAGAGCGGGAACCCAAGTAGCAATAAAAAGAACATAAGTTTTCCTTTCCAGGTAAAGTCAATAGTTTGGTATAAAGAGAGTGCTTCCATGTCGTAACCATATCCGAGAAAATACGATAAACTCATGTTTTTCTTAAAATCTAATTCTTGAACACCGTCCTTGTAATAAAAATGGCATTCGTACAATTCAATTTGTGGAATCAACGAAATAACTACCATCAACAAAAAAGAAATAGCAAAAATGACCCGAGGAGATTTTAAAAATGAAATATTCATGCAACAAAAGTAAATGGATTTCATAATTAATTGACAATTTCGCAAGTAATGCAAGAAAAACCATTCTTTCGCTTGGCATATTTGATTGGTTCCACCGGTTGGGGAGGCTTGGAGATGAATCAAATCCACAACGCAGAATGGATGCGTGCTCGGGGTCACGAGGTGCTTATTTTGTGTATTAAAAATAGCCCTTCATCGGCGTATTTAGCAAATAGGGACATCCCACACCAACTCATTCCCAAGCACGGAAATCACTTCGACTTATGGAGAGCTTTTTCCCTTTGGCGCATTTTAAAACGAGTGCAAATTGATCACTTAATCGTTCGTTCCGTATTCGACATGAGCATTGCAGCCTCCGTTTGTTTTTTTAGCAGTAAAAAAATAAAGGCACATTACTTTATGGAAATGCAGCTGTCGAACAATAAAAAACAATGGTTTAGAACCATGCGTTATCGTTATTTTTCGTCTTGGAGTTGTCCTTTGGTCTATATGAAGCAACAGGTAGAGCAACACACACGTATGCCGCATGAACGCATACACCACATTCCTTCAGCCGTAAACGATGTGTTTTATAATCGACCAAATCAACATCAGCTTCGAAAGGAATTAGGTCTTCCAGAACAACAAATATTAATTGGTCTCTTTGGAAGAATTGATCGAAAGAAAAATCAACTTGTTGCACTCAAGGCGTTGTGTGAAATAAACGAACCTGATATGACCTTGTTGATTATTGGCCAAGAAACACCTGATGATCCACAAGAATACTTAAGCGAACTTCAAGCTTTCATTAAAACACACGAGCTCAGTTCTTTTGTGAAATTTACCGGTCATGTTGAGGATGTTTCTGCGTATATGCATGCTGTCGACGCCTGTTTGATCACCTCCACTAACGAATCTGTGGGAATGGTAACACTCGAAGCTTTAGCAGCAGGTAAAACAGTCATTGGAACAAATAGTGGCGGAACAAAAGAGCTATTAGGAAATGGGAACGGATTATTATTTGACCCTAACGATTCGATCCAGTTAGCGTCACTTCTCTCGGGCTTAAAAAATAAGTCCAATATCGCTTTAGAGGTGAACGCTTCGAAAATGGATAAAAACCGAATTGAGACCGTGTGTGAGCAGGTTGAAAATTTACTTTTGCTTTCCTCGCGAATTGCGTAACTTCGTTCGTATGAATTTGTACTCGACCAAACAACGCTGGAAATTTGCTTTAATATTGGCGTCATTGGTAGTGGTCGTCATTTCCTTGGTTGTCTCAAATTCTATCATTGAGAAAATAACCGAACGCGAACGCGAAAGTGCTCGACAGTGGGCCGAAACAATTCGAAAGAAAGGCGAATTGGTACGCCTATCTCAACAAATATTTCAGGAATTACGTGAAAAGGAAAGCCGAGAAGCCAATCTAATACTTCAAGCACAACAAGTGATTAGTCAGAAATCGGACTTATCTTTGAATCTTGACCTTGAATTTGCTCAAAAAATAATTAGAAGCAATAAGAAAATCCCGATTGCCTATCTAACCGGAGGTGAAATTGCACAAAGTATTAATTTGGATAGTACTTGGACGAGCAAACAAATGAACGCGTTTATTTCTGACTGTCGTGCAAAAAAGCGCTCACAGAAAATTGAAGTTTACGAAGGCTTCTTTATGGAGTTTATTTATGGGGAATCAAAAGAACTCATTCGTTTGAATAGTGAAAATGATTCGTTGCTGCGCGCTTTCAACCAAGATCTTTTAGATAATAAGAACTTAATTCCATTATTGTTATTGGATGAAAAAACTAAAAAAATAGAGGCTACGAATTTATCAAAAGAGGATTTTGAAGGGGCAAGCATCGACAATGTTCTTTCAGGTTTTTCGTATCCACCTATGCGCATTGACTTCGGGAATGGCATTAAGCTCTTGTATTACAAGGACAATCCGGAAATAAAAACGCTCACATGGTTTCCTTACATTCAATTTGGCTTGATAGGACTTTTAGTTTTCATCGCATATTTGTTGTTTTCTACCTTCCGAAAAGCCGAACAGAATCAAGTGTGGGCAGGAATGGCAAAGGAAACCGCTCACCAATTAGGAACACCGCTTTCTTCTTTAATGGCGTGGGTTAATCATCTAGAATCCCAACAAGTGGATGCCATGATGACGACAGAAATGCAAAAAGACTTGGATCGATTGTCAAAGATTACAGAACGATTCTCAAAAATAGGATCAGAAGCTAAATTCGAACCGCAAGACCTAGTGATTACAATTGGAGAGAATCTAGAATACTTGCGCAGTCGTTTTTCCAACAAGGTGAAAATCGTATTTGATGTTGCACATGAAGGGCCATTGATCGTGCCGCATAATGTCTCCTTAATGGAATGGGTAGTGGAGAACATTTGTAAAAATGCTGTTGACGCCATGGATGGAATCGGTGAATTAAAGCTGAGTCTCAGAAAGGAACAAAAGCGCGTTTATTTGGATATTGCAGACACGGGAAAAGGGCTTACTAAATCACAATTCAACACTATATTTCAGCCAGGTTATTCTACCAAAAAACGAGGATGGGGATTAGGCCTTACACTGGTAAAAAGAATAATTGAAGAATACCACAAAGGAAAAGTCTTTGTATTAAAATCAGAATTAGACAAAGGCACCGTGTTTAGAATAGTATTGAAATCAGGATAAAACTATTCAAATTCAATCAATACAGCTCCTTTATCAACTACATCTCCACCTGCGATTTGAATCGACTTTACTTTACCGATTCCCTCTGCTTTTAGAATGTTCTCCATTTTCATTGCTTCCAAAGACAAGAGATTATCTCCAATAGACACCTCATCACCAATGGACACGAATATCTGAATAACTCGTCCAGGCATAGGAGAATGTAATTCTTTCAATTTTCTTACTTTCGGCTTATCAAGACCTAAAGAAGAAATCAAGGCGTCTAAATCACCTTTACGTTTGAGTTCAAAAACGCGATGGTTAATTTTTATGACGAGCTTTTGACTTTCTGATCCGTCTTCCACTAATTCACCGTGAAACTTTTTCCCATTATGAATCAATAAAAAGAACTTCGCATCGTACCATTTTACAAAGGCGCCTTCCTTCGAAAAGAAATCATTGCCCTCTAGTAACCATTTTGCCTCTTGCATGAAACAAAGATAAAGAAATTTACATCTTCATGATGATAAACTCCGTTCTTCGGTTCTTTTGGTGTTCCTCTTCTGAACAATTAGATTTTACAGCTCCTTCGCACGGACAATTCACTTTTAATTTGCTTTCCCCGAAACCTTTACCGTAAATTCTCTCTGGATTTTTAATTTTCTTCTTGATGTAATCCGCAGATGCTTTCGCTCTGTTAGTAGAAAGTGTCATGTTAAAGTCTTTGCTAGACCTACAATCGGTGTGAGACCCTAACTCAATTACCATCGTAGGATACTCATTCATCACTTTGACAATTTTCTCTAATTCGACCGCGGCATCTTTACGAATTGCGTATTTTCCTAAGTCAAAATAAATAGGCTTAATATCAATTAATGAAGCCAAATCCGTTCCTATTTCTACCTTTCCAATGGAAACATCCAATTTCTCGTGTACGTTAATCACCCCAGGCTTATCTACTTTATGCTTAAAATCAGCAACTTTAGTCAAATATCCCTCTTTAGACAAGGTAATAGAATAGGTCAACTCATCGTTCAATTTTATTCCTTCCAGTGCCTGTGAGAAATCCCCAGTTCCTGGCGTTTTACCATCAAATATAACTTTACCAGATTTTTTATCTACTATTTTAATTGCAACATCAGCTAATAGTTGACCAGATTTACTGTCTTTAATCAACCCATACAACGCAAAGTTTGGAACTTTTTCCAAGGCAACATCTGCTTTTACCTCTTTAGGTGCGTCTTTCGCAATTGACACTGAAGCCATATTTTGCGTATAATTGTCTTTCGTTGCAACTAATTGATAATCTTTACCTGGATCTACCGTAAACGAATAGGCTCCATTCTGATCGGCAGTCACAGTTTGAATAATCTTTCCATCCTTATCTTTCAGACTTACTTGAGAACCAGCGAGAATAGCATTGTTTTCTTTATCTTTCACAATTCCTGAAAGTGTAATTTTGAAGATAAAAGGTCTGGTCATTTGGAAGCTATACACATCATCGTCTCCTTTACCACCCTCTCTATTTGAGGAAAAATGCCCTGTTTTCCCATCCGAATTAAATGTAAAGGCAAAATCGTCACGCTGACTATTTAAGGGTTTTCCCACGTTTGTTAAATTGTCAATTTTTCCGTTATCCGTTGTGCATACGAAAACATCTAAACCTCCTAATCCAATGTGACCATTTGACGAGAAGAATAACAAACCATCTGTTGCAATCCATGGAAACATTTCTTGTCCTTCAGTATTTACTTTGTCACCGAGATTTTCGTGTTTACCTAAAGACCCGTCTGAATTAATGGAAGCCTTATAAATATCTGCTCCTCCCTGACCTCCAGGCATATCAGATACGAAATAAAGTGTTTTTCCATCGGCAGAAATTGTAGGGTGACCAACAGAATAGTCTTTAGAGTTTATCGCTAATTCTTTGATATTTGACCAAGCTCCATCTTTTTTCGAAACGTCAGCCACAAATAACTTTAAATTCTGTATTCCTTTATCATCTCTTCTTTTACTTCCTTTAGAAATATTATTTCTAGTGAAATAGACCTTTGTGTTATCTGCATTGAAGCACAATGGTCCTTCATGGAAATTTGTATTTACCGTTGGCGAAAAATAACGTGCATCTGTGGTCGATTTTTTTACTTTGTATAAGTCCAAAAATGTAGACCCATTCCATGTCCAATAATTTTTAACTAATGATTTTCTTCTTGAGGAAAGTAAAAAGAACAACGACCCTGGTGCATATTCATAAGCCCCGAAATCAGCAGATGATGAATTGAATGGTGCATTTGCAATGGTAAAATGTATTCCTTCCTTTTCTATTCGTTCTAGGTAACTTTTATTTTCCACAAAAGATTTCGCACGCTTATCTGTTTTGTTTTTATCATAAAAAACTTGCATCCATTTATCACTTTCTGAATAATTTCCTGTTTGCTTTAGAGATTGAGCGTAATAGAAATAATGCTCTTTAGGTAAATCTCCAGCTTTTACAGCTAGAGCATAAGTTTCATTCGCATTTTTTAGGTCTCCTTTTGAAACATAACAGTGTGCCAATTTAGCTTTCATTTCAGCTGATGACAAAGGTGTGCTAAGTAAGTCCTTATAAAGATCTAATGCAAGGTGATAAGATAATTTAGTATAATAATCATCTGCCTTTTTCAATTTTCCACTTTGCGCAAAACTTGCAGAAACAATGGTAAATATAATTGCTAAGCTTTTTATCGTTTTCATTTTCTTTTATTTAAAAATATCGTGGTGAGCGAATTCCTTTTCTGTTGTAGGCAAAATCGTAAGAAACAAGTACTTCATACGTCCCATAATTATAGTTTCTTATTGCGGTTGCCGAAAAATCCGAAGCTAATCCCACTCTGAATTGCTTATTCAATTGGTATTGCGCGAAGGCTCCAAATGCTGCGTTTAGACGATACATTGAACCAAAGAAAATTTGATCTTTGTAAATTGCCGTTAGCGACAAATCAATACTAATGGGAGCAGAAGATGTCAGCTTCAATTGACCTGTTGGTCTAATTTTCCAATCTTGGTTTGCTTTAATAATCCCTCCTGCGATAATAAAGTAGTGTCGGCGCTCCTTGTTGGTTTCTGTTCCATCAATAGACTGCTCAATGATTTTTGGCGTGGCTGCACCCAAGAAAAATGAAGGTGTATGGTAATAAATTCCAGATCCGAAATTTGGGTTTATTTTATTCTGAATGTTCTGCAAAAGACTCGGATCACCGCTTTGTGTAGTTTGCAATTCATTTGTTTTTGCAGAGATCACATTCAAACCTGCTTTCAAACCGAAAGCTAATTTCGATTTTTTAGTCAACTTTAAACTATAAGAAAAATCGCCATAGAACATTGTTTGATTCATTGGACCGATTGCATCTCTCACTGCTGTTAAACCCAAGCCAACAGACTCATAGGACAAAGGAGAATGCAGGCTCAAAGTGGTGGAGCTTGGTCTTCCGTCAAAACCCACCCATTGTTCTCTGTGAATTGATGTCGCTGTTAACATACCTGTACTACCTGCATAGGCAGGATTAACGAACAGTGCATTGTCAAAATATTGCGTAAATTGTGGGTCTTGTTGCGCATTAACTGAATGCGAAAGACTCGCAACCACCACAAAAAATGAAATCTTAACTATATTTTTCATCTTCATTTTATTATCGTTTGATATAAACATAACCTTTTAAAATCTCTGAACCGTCTCCATTCAAATCTAGAATGTAATAATACGTCGCTGTTGGTAATAAGCCGTCTCCTAATATGATTCCTCTGTTAGCTGACCCATCCCAATCGTTCGTGTATCCCTCAGCATAGAACACTTCATTACCCCATCGATTGAAGAATGTCAATTTATTTTGTGGATAGTTTTCAATCCCAGTAATTACAAATAATTCATTCGTTCCATCACCATCAGGTGTAAACGCCTGAGGCACTACCACACCTGAAGAACAACCTGGAAGCGTGCTATTCGGATCACATGGATCAAAAGGATTGCTTCCTCCATCAATTTCTTCACCATTGGTAACACCGTCTTCATCACAATCTGCATCCAACCACGCTTGGCTTGGTGCAACCGATTGGTCAGCTAAAGTCAATGAACATGGGTCGTTTGGATCTGTACCATTTGGTCCAGGAGTTCCGTCGCCATCTGGATCAATTTCGTCTCCGTTCGTAACACCGTCACCATCACAATCTGCATCCA
>CAZLVX010000108.1:0-7203 GCA_964562965.1 uncultured Lishizhenia sp. | reverse complement strand
ACTTTTTTGAATCAGGTCTTTTTAATTGAGCCTACGAATCATATTGTTTACCTTGGCTATCTTCCCATACAACAAATTGAAACTGTTGAATTCTTAGTGGGGGTTCCTAAAGAGCTAAATACCCAATCAGGTGTATTTTCCCAAGATATTTCTCTTTATCCTGAAACACACCCCTTAAGTTTTCAAAGCCCATCCATGTATTGGGGTTGGCAAGCAGGATACATGCACATGATAATTGGAGGATGGAACGATGTGAATGGGAACAACACTATTGAATCCAATGAAGGTTATTTTGAGCTACATAATTTAGGCGATCAAAATCAACAAGCGGTTATTTTGTCGTCAATAATTCAAACGAACACTAGTTCGGATCAAACAGATATTTTTATTGATTGTCACATTGACCGTTGGATTCAAAATATTTCTCTTGGATCATCTGGAGTAGCACATGGATCAACTGGTATAAATGAAACGATTTTAGATAATGTTGTAAGTAAAAGTGTTTTTGAACAATCGCCTTCAGCAGGTGTGTTGGAAGAAACGGTAGTGCCTTTTACTTTTACCACAACAAAAGGAGAAATCGTCCTTCATTGGTCTGAAGCTCAACCCCCAAAACATTTAAGTGTAATTTCAATGGACGGAAAGTCTGTTTTTCAGTATAATTTTAATGAATTTTGCGAAAAATCAACTGTTTCGTTGTTAATGTCCGGTTTATATCATATTTCTGCCGAGGGAGAAAATGGAGTGTGTCAAAAAACCGTTTTTGTGCCTTAAGGTGAATTCAAAGAGCGCAGGTGCTACCTTGTTCATAGCTAGTTTACTGCTTGTATTGTTGGCTTGTCGATCTTCATTGAAAGGTGATAACTCCAACTTGGCTGCACAAGACTTAAGCTTCATTCCTACCCCCGAAGATAATCCTCTAAATGATAAAAAAATTGCCTTAGGTCGAAAACTCTTTTTTGACACTCGGCTTTCGAAAGACGGCAGCATATCGTGTGCAAGTTGTCATGACCCTAAAAAGGCTTTTTGCGACAATTTAACAACAAGTATAGGAATTAATGGTCAACATACGGAACGTAATTCACCCAGTATTTTAAATGCCGCATTCCTGCCAACCGTTATGTTTGATGCCCATTTGAAAACACTAGAGTTACAAGTGATTGTGCCCATACAAGAGCCGACAGAAATGGGACATAACATGAAAGAGTTAATTCCTATTTTACGCCAGCTGCCAGAATATCAAAAGGCTGCAAAAGAAATTTACAACAGAGACTTTGATGCTTATGTTCTTACTCGAAGCATATCGGCTTTTGAAAGAAGTTTACTCTCGTTAAATAGTCGTTATGACCAATACATACGCGGGCGAAAATCAGCATTAACAAAAACAGAAAAAAGAGGTATGGAGTTGTTTATGAATGTGTTACATTGCACAACCTGTCACGCACCACCAAACTTCACAAATTACCAAGCTGAAAACAACGGGTTATATATGGAATATGGCGTTGATAAAGGGCGTTTTCGGATTCATCTCGACAGCAATGATATTGGAAAATTCAAGGTGCCGTCTTTGAGAAATATTACGCTTACTTTTCCCTACATGCACGACGGTTCGTTAAAAACCTTAGATGATGTAATCGCTCACTATACATCTGGAGGTAAGACAAACAAAAACAAACACCCAAAAATCCAACCTTTTGCCCTTTCAAAAGAGGATAAAAACAGTTTGATTTCGTTTTTGGGAGCCCTGGTAGACACCACATATCTCACTCAATTTCGTTAATAGGTAACTCTATGCGAAATGTAGTGCCAATATTCACAGTTGATTCAAATTTAATGCTGGCTTGATGGAATTCAATAATTTGCTTGACTACAGAAAGCCCAATCCCACTGCCTGTGCTTTTTGTTGTAAAATGAGGAACAAATATTCTTTCTTTGAGCTCATCGGATATGCCAACTCCATTGTCTTGAACCTCAATTTTTACATTCTTCTTATTGAGTTCTAAGCGTACGGTTATTTTTCCGTTTTCTCTATTGTGCGTAGCTTGAATAGCGTTTTTAAGCAAATTATTCATCACTTGTATCCACTGTCCTTTATCAACAAGTACCTCAACACTTGAGGCTGACGTTACAAACTCAAAAGAGGTTGTCTTAGTATCGTTTTCAAAAACTGAAATACAATTTTGAATGATTGCCACAACATCGTGCAATTCACGCGTTGGTTCAGGCATTTTAGCAAAATTGGAAAACTCATTTGCTATTCGGGTGAGCCCATCAATCTGTTCAATCAGCGATTCCATCATTTTCTTCACTCGATCAGTCATCCCTGGGTCGGTTGGATCATAAACCCGCATGAGCTGCTGTATGCTTAGCTTCATTGGGGTAAGTGGGTTTTTTATTTCGTGTGCGACTTGTTTTGCCATGTCGCGCCAAGCCGATTCTCGTTCTGAAGTAGCTAATTGTTTTACCGCTAATTCAAGTTCGTCTAATTTCGCATTATAGGCTTTTACGATAAGACCTATTTCATCATTGGCATTGTATTCAATTTTTTCATTAAGATCCCCCAACTTTAAATTTGTTAGTTTTTCTTTCAAAAGCCGAAGAGGAGAAGTCAACCAATTAGAAACAAACAAAGCAATCATTATCGAAATGGCAATCAAAATAATAAACACATTTATAATGGCTACAACAAATTGTTGTATTTGATTTTCATATTCTTTCTGCTGACCAAAATATTGAAGATTCGCATAACCAAGTAATTTTCCTTTAGAATTGTAAAGTGGCAAATAAGCAGAAATATATGACAGCGAACCTATTTGTTCGTTGTGTTTGTAAAAACTTTTATTTGCAAACTTCAAGGCTTCAAAAGCTTCTGGATTAATTTGTTCACCCAATAATCCAAGATTAAATAACTTTGGTCGGGAAGATGCAATAAGGTAACCTTGATGATCGTAGACATTAATATCCGTAATAAAAACTTTGGATAATTTTATAAGGACTCCTTCCAAATAATTACCGTCATTTTCAATAGATAAACGCTGATTCGAAGCTACTTTTCCCTTGAGTTCTTCTTGAACTGAATTTAATTTTTCGTTAATGTTTTTACTCGTATAGTCTTCGTATTGTTCACTAACAAACAAACCGCTTCCCGTTCCAAATAGAATTAAAGCAAGAACAACAAGAAACACCAAAACAAACTGAATTTTAAATGCCAAAGAGAGGGCACTTAAATTGGGAAATTTCTTGACGCCAACCATATAGCTAAACAGAAGTAATAGCCCCCAAAATGAAAAAACATAGGAGAATGAGGTGGTATAGGTCAGCCAAGTAGATTTCTTTTTAGACAAAACTACAGCATTGTTATTTCCTTTGTCTAGAACATAATGGCTATACCCATCTTTTTCAAAAAACTCGCCACTCCCACTTTTCCCGGCGCCTCCTTTAAAGTTGACTTCATAACTATAAGGGCCGTATGATTTCGTGAGTTTTCCAGAAGCATATTTCGCAATGGAATAGTCTTCCAAAGAAAGTAATGATTTTGATTTTTCACTAATCAATAAGCGCGGAAAACCTATTTCTTCAGGGATTTTTTTTGATTTTAAAGTAGCAAGAAATAAAACCTTTTTATCCGCAATCTCTATTGGAAGTTGTATGACATAGGAAATTCCGCTGTATTCATTTGGAACAAAAAACAAGGTTGAATCTTTGTTAACGCATAATCCGTGGTTTTCCACTATATTCTTTGCTTGGTCAAGCATAGAGGACTCTTTTGAAAGAAAGGAAACCCCTGAAGAATCAAACACATTGAATCTGATTTCATAGGACTCCCATTCTCCTTTAAATACTTTTTTTTCTAGAATATCTCCAAAAGCCGAAATACTTAATTCAGCTTGGTTGTTTTCGGCTACACTTCGAATTATCGGATTGGTTGATAATTTTTCTTTAATTACTGAAAAATCTGACTCTATAGCTTGGTTACGTTCCTCTGATAGTAATTCAGCGTATTTCTGACGAAGTTCTTTATCCTTGTTTTCGTTATGGTCATTCGTTATAATCACAACCGAAATGGTAAAAAGAGCGAGGTTTAACAATTGATATCCCAGTCGCTGAGAGAACTCGTTTCGGGTGTAAAAATAAATGTGGGTCAAGAACAAAAGAAGAGGGATTGCTGCCGCCACAATTGGGTCTTCAAAAAATACTATTCGAAATATTCCAAAAATTAAGAAAACAATTAAACTGATTATCAGCGTTGACCTAGAAGAATAGGTGACAGAGAACAGGATTTTTGTAAACCACTCGAATGCATATTGAAGAGAATAAAACAAAACGCCCAAAACAATAAAAAATACTAAGGTGTTTTCATTCAACCCGAAAATATTATGGAGGTCTAAAGGAACAGTGGTGTTTCTAACAGATAGTTGCAATAATCCTAAAATTAAAGACCAATAAAAAAGTAAACATACGATCATGATCCACCAAGTCGGTTTCCATTTCACACGAGAAAGAAAGGCCAAGGAATTAATGGCAATAAGGGAAATCAATAAAATATTAACCAATAAATCTAGAAAAGACTCCATTAATACGCCCCCATCCAATATTTTATCTGTAAAACTCACTTGATTACCTGTCAACTCAGACATATCAACAAAACTTATTACAATGCGTATGACTAGAATAATCAGTAGGGGGAGAAAAGATTTCCAACGGTGCTCATAAAAAGTATTGTAAAGACCGGCAAGTAAGGAAACTATTGCTAAGAACGAAAAAATAAACAAACCATTAGTTAATGACCATAACTTGTCTTGTTCTGATTGGATGGCCGAGAAAACAAAGTTGTTGTTTTCATCACGAATTAAAAGACCCTCTTCCTCTTGAAGTCCAATATCAAAGTTGAAACTGCTCAGACTTGGGTTTACCGAATTTACGAGGCTGGCATTATTATATGAATATTTTTGCTTTATTAAGAAGCTAACACACACCTTAAATCGTTCGTCTTCTTTTAGAACTGCATAATACCACCCGTTTTGTAGTTGTGCTCTACCATTTGTTGGAAATTGAGGCTGAGCATATTTAGAAATGGGTAGTTTATTCGAATTCCAATAGATAAGGGAGTCCCCTTGATAAATGTGAACAAAAAACGAAGTGCTATTTAATGATGGTTTTTTTCCATCTAATATTTCCTCATAAATAGACAATCCCGTTTGTCGTGCCTCTTTTTCTAAATTGGTGAAATTCTCTTGTAAACTTTCTTGTGTTAATTCTGCACTATTTTCCAACAGAAAAGGTAACCATCCGAAAAGTAAAAAAAGCAAGGAGAGCACATAAAACCTTAATTTTATTAACGCTTCTAATAGCCTTTTCATCAAAAGAAAGATTTTAAATTCTCTTTCAATCTCACAAATTCGTCTTCAGAGCGATGGTCATTTTGAAAAATAAAATCCGCTTCGTTTCTATACGGCGCAATGTATTTATCATAGCAAGGCAGCACATGATTGTTCCATTGGTATAAAATATCCTCTCTACGATATCCTCTCGTCTCTTGGTCTCTGTACAATCTTCTATCTAATTGCACAACATGGTCTACTTCAACAAATATAGACATGTTTAATAGCGGCGGTATTTCGCGAAAATGAAATAAAAACAGGCCCTCCACAATTATTACTTTACTCGGGCGAATTGTCAGTAGGACGTTTTTGTCGGGTGGGGCATTAAAAAAATACTCCTTAACCACTATTTCCTGTCCATTCACCAAATTTTTTAAATCCTTAATTAATGTTTCGCTGTGCAATGCTGTTGGAAGATCAAAATTTACCACATCGTTTTCGTCTTTCATCTGTTCCTCAATTGGACGGTAATAATTGTCCATTGAAAAAACTGAAGGGTGGTAAGTGGAAAACTGTTCTGATAGTCTTCTTAGAAGCGTTGTCTTTCCTGAACCGCTACCACCACATATTCCTATAACCAAGGGTTTTTCTAAAGTATACATAAGGTAATAAAGCAAATATAAGAAACCTAAACGAAGTTGATTTGTTTCTTCTTTATTGTAATCCTGAATTTTCGTTGTATTTTTATCCCATATTAACCAAAAACCATGAAAAATCTAATTCTTCTTATCGTTCTTTTTATTTCAACCTTGAACGCTTTTTGTCAAGGTAACACAAAACCTGTACTGCTTTCAATCGATGGCAGCGCGCCTATGGCTGATGAACCTTTGCAAAACACTCAAGGCGGAGACCTAACACTTAACCAAGCTAAAAGAGAAAATGGACTGATTGTGATTTTTAGCTGTAATAGCTGTCCTTTTGTGGTTGGAACGCCTGACTTTCCGGGATGGGAAAAACAATACAACGCCCTTTATGATCAAGCGTTGAAATACAATGTCGGGTTAGTTCTTGTGAACTCAAACGAAGGGAAAAGAACCGGGGCTGATTCATTTGATGAGATGAAAAAACGAGCAAACGAACAAAATTATATGATGCCATATTTACTTGATAAAAACAGCAAAATGGCCGATCTTTTTTCAGCTAAAACTACGCCACACGTTTATTATTTCAATAAAGAAATGCGCCTTGTTTACATGGGGTCAATAGATAATATCGCTGACAATAAACGAAAAAAAGATATTCCATATTTATCAATGGCTATGCAAGCAGAGGCCAATGGAAAAAAATGTAAACCAAACAAAACCGCACCTGTCGGTTGTAGTATTAAAAGAATAAAAAAAGATTAACATGAAAAAAATCTCCTTACTATTTTTAGTTTGTTCCTCTTTTTACTCGTTTTCACAACAAGGAGACGGAGGAAAACCATTCGCCCCAAAGCAGAAAATCACGCCAACAAAAACGGTTTTTTTTAATGAGCCAAATATCGCTTCGTTGCGCGCTGAAGATGCTTTAACTGACAATTCAGGGTCGGCACCTTGGCGGTTCGGGTACAATAATGATACCCAGCTTGACTTGAGCAACACGGGAAGTTGGCATGAATTAGCGAGCGGAGATAAGGTATGGTTAGTAGAAATTGCCTGTAAAAACGCGCTCACCATAAACTTAACGTTTACAAACTTAAGCATTCCGGAAGGTAATGCTCTTTATGTTTACAACCCAGCAAAAGATTTTATTCTAGGCAAATTCACGGAAAAACATACCTATCAAGGAGTTTTAGGAACAGAATTGGTTCCTGGTTCTCGTGTAATAGTTGAATATTATG
>CAZLVX010000107.1:0-7204 GCA_964562965.1 uncultured Lishizhenia sp. | reverse complement strand
TATTTGACAAAGCGGTATTATCCCATTCGTGTCCAAAAAAAACTAATCCACAAATTAAGGCAGTAAAATAATTGAAAACAATTGCTTGAAAGGTATCAATTCGGTATTTGCCAAAAAGTTTAAAAAGTATAAAAATGCAAGCAGAAGTGAGAATTGAAAGAATTAAAGAAATCATTTCCTTACAAAATTATATATTCTGTCTTTCCCGAAAAGGTAGGTGTCATTCGGTAGTTTATTCAAAACGGGAGCCTTTACGCCACCACCGAATTGGGAATTTCCTACAATAACGCGCGCCTCATCCCAAACGTTATCGATTATGAAATACTGCAAGGTACGACTTCCACCTTCCACTAAAACCGATTGGATACCACGTTTGTAGAGTTCTTTAAGAATAAGATCTGTATTCGTTTCCTGAATCTTAATCCACTCGATATTTCCAATCTTTTCATTTTTGATCCGATTGAACACCAATGTTTCTGCATCATCAGAGAAAACGTTTTTCATGTTACTTAAAGCGAGTTGACTGTCTATTACTATTCGAATAGGATTTTTTCCTGAAAAATCACGCACCGTTAAGGACGGATTATCGTTCATAATGGTATTCCGTCCAACTAAGATTGCTTGTTCTTCACTTCTCCATTTGTGCACCAAAGATTTTGTTTCAGGCTCAGTAATCCAATTGATTCCAATTTCATTCGAAGAACGCTGTTTGTCTAAGTATCCATCTGAGGTTTGTGCCCATTTCAAAATGACATAAGGTCTTGATTTCTCATGAAAAGTAAAAAATCTCCGGTTTATTTTTCGGCATTCATTTTCTAATACGTTTTCTATGACCTCAATTCCTGCTTTTTTGAGCTTATCGATTCCTTTTCCTGATACAAGTGGATTACTGTCTCTTGTGCCAATTACGACATTTTTAACACCAGATTTTATCAATAAATCTGAACAGGGAGGTGTTTTGCCAAAGTGAGAACATGGTTCTAGGGTAACGTAAACTGTGGCTTTTTTTAATAAGTCGGTGTTTTCTACTTGCTTTAGAGCATTAACTTCAGCATGTGGTCCACCATAAAACTGATGATAACCTTCGCCAATGATAATGTTATCATGAACAATAACGCAACCCACGAGAGGGTTTGGAGCAACCTTTCCTAATCCTAGTTTTGCGAGAAACAACGCGCGATGCATAAAGCGTTCGTCCATGTTTCAAAGTTAATAGATAAATCGAAAGGTCAAGTTTAAACGTGGGCCACAAAAGTATTTTTCTTTTGGAACTTGATGTTTCCAATTTGATTGAAGTGTTCCTCCCATGATCAATAAATCGCCATTATTCAATTCAAGGGTATGTTTTAGCGGTTCAAGTTTGTGTTTCAGTTGAAAACGCCTCTTTGCTCCTAAACTTATTGAGGCAATAACGGGATTTTTTCCGAGTTCTTTTTCATCGTCAGCATGCCAACCATTGGAGTCGTTTTCATTTCTGTAGAGGTTTACCAAAACAGAATTAAAATGCACAGAGATTTGTCCTTCAATTTTTTTCTTTATCGAAGTTAATATTGGGTTGAAAAATCTTGTATCTAAACGTTTTCCCGAATATCCGTATGATTTCCCATCTATAGCGTGAAAGCTTTCCAAGCGTGGTATTTCAATTCTCTTTCCAAACATCACGATGTCCTTCTGCTCAAAAGACAAGGCCTTCATTAGTCCGGAAAAGTAGCGTTCACACTCATTTTCATTAAGGAAGTTTCGAATTAAAAAAACTTCGCCTGAAGTGTCGTTTATGACTTTTTCCATTATAAATAGCCCATTACCCAATACGCCACATAACCTACCCATTCTTTATTGAACGTATCCCATAATTGGAACGCATCGATGCTTGGAATTAAATTATCGAGCGTGAAATCTGCATTTTCCTCCGAATAATGGTCGGTGGAAAACGTATTTACTTTTAATCCTTCTTTATCAAAGCAGGCCTTTGCTCGTTTCATGTGTAAGGCGCTGGTTATTAAAAGCAATGAACTACTCGGATATTCTTTTTGAATTAGTGCTTTTGTGAAAACTGCGTTCTCATGTGTGTTTCTACTTTGATTCTCAATAATAATGTCTTCATTTGGTATACCCCATGATAGCAGTACCTCTTTCATTTGATCTGCTTCATGCAAGCCATCTTTTACAAGGTAACCGCTATCTCCAGAAATCAATATTTTTTTGATTTTACCTTTTTTATACAAAGTAATTGCTTGCCAAATTCTGTCTGTACCTCTGCGAACAGATAGTCGCTCTACATCTTTATTGTATTCCATCATTCCACTTAGAACAATTCCAATGTCGTAGTTTCCGCTATCCTCAATTCGTGTAGCTTTTACTTCCCATGATTTTATTAACCCTCCTAAGAAAAAAGGATTTGTGAAAATGATAAAAGTTGCTACAGCCAGCCATTTCATACGGTTTTTCCAAAATGGTGACGAAAGAGAAAAAGATAGTATAAGTAAAGTCAGAATCCAGATAAACGGACTTAACATAAAAAGTAAAATCTTTGACAAAACAAAAAACATATTCAAAACTACTTAATTTTGTCAAAATTAGTTCTATGTATGGTTTCTTCCTTGCCTTATTTGGATTGTCTTACGATCAGTGGTACAGAATATTGTTTTTGTTAGGAAAGAACTTATTCCTTGCACTACTTATTTTTATTATAGGTATTTGGTTGTCTGGGTTTGTTTCCAAGATGGTAAAGAAGCTGCTTCAGAGGAGCAAAACAGATCCAGGAATTATTTCATTTACGGCAAGTTTTGTTAAAATTTCGATTAAAATTTTAGTTGTTATCACCTCTTTGACGCAATTGGGCGTGCAGATGACTTCTTTCATCACCCTTTTAGGTGCTGCAGGTTTAGCAATTGGGATGGCATTCTCAGGTACCTTATCCAATTTTGCGGGTGGGATTATGATTTTAGTTTTAAAACCATTTAAAGTAGGTGATACGATTAAAGCTCAAAACGAGCAAGGAACCGTAATGGAGATACAAATTTTTAATACTTATTTGAAGTCTGCAGAAAACAAAACCATTATAGTTCCGAATGGACCCCTTGCAAACGGTAATATTGTGAACTATACCAAACAAGATAATAGGCGTGTCGATTGGTCATTTCAATTAAAAGCAGGAATTTCGCTAAATGAAATCAAACTTCTCGTTAACGAAGTAATCAAAAGTGATGAGCGGATTCTTCATAAACCGGAAATATTTATTGGAATTGAAGAAATAACCGATGGTGGTCCTAAAGTTATAGTCCAAGTTTGGGTAAAACCGAAAGATGTTCAGCCAGTTTTCTATGCCATACAAGAGAAATTATATGAGAAGTTCACGAATGGTAATTACTTACACGCATCATGAATGATTTGATTGCTCAATATATAACCTACAATCATTTTGGAACATTGTTGGGAATGAATTTTAAGGTTGTGGCTCCTGGTGAAGTGGCTTATTTTTTGGACATTTCTCAACGCCATTTAGCCACTCCATTTCATGCGCACGGTGGCTGTATTTCAGCTTTGGCAGATGCTTGCATGGGAGTTGGAGCACTTTCTTTGGTCCAAGAACATCATAAAGTTGTTTCTACTTTGGAGTTTAAGATTTCATTTCTTCAATCTGTAAAAGAAGGTGAAAACCTTATCGCGCGTTCAATTGTTAAAAAAAAGGGAACAACAATAATCTTCATGGAAGCAAATATCTACAACGACAAAGAAGAATTGATTGCTCATTCTACTGGTACTTTTAAAGCATATGATGCCAAAAGATCAGGGTATAAAATAGAAAATTAAAAAAAACAATATGTTATTGACTATCCTTTTATTGATTTTTACAGTAATTGTAATTCCATTCGTTTGCATCAATTTTGGCACTCCTCCCAATGAATTACAAGAATTTATTTTGTGGAAATTATCTTATTGGGTAGTTGGAGTTATTGCGTATTGCTTTTTTGTTGGCGAGATTACGCGAAATAATTCTCAAGTCGATAAATTATGGAGCATTGTGCCTATTTTTTATACTTGGTACATGAGCTATTTGGGAGATTTTACTCCAAGAATGACATTAATGAGCGTTTTGGCAACCGTTTGGGGTATTCGATTAACTTACAATTTTGCCCGTCGCGGAGCTTATGTACTAAAATTTTGGGAAGGTGAGGAAGATTACCGTTGGAAAATTTTAAGGGAGCGCCCGGGATTCAATAATAAAATTGTTTGGGGATTGTTTAATTTATTTTTCATCAGTGGATATCAAAATGTTCTTATTTTTCTTTTCACATTACCCATTTTGGTTGATTTAAATTCTGGCTCAAGCGGCGATTTGAATTTATTCGACATCACCTTATCAATTGTCTTTGTTTTTGCAGTACTACTGGAGTATATTGCTGATCAACAACAATATGATTTTCAAACTGAAAAATACAGGAGGATTAAGAATAACGAGCCTTTGGGTGAATATGCGCATGGTTTTGTAAATATGGGCTTGTGGGCATTCGTACGGCATCCGAATTACGCTATGGAACAATTGATATGGATATTTTTTTATTTATTTTCAGTAAATGCAACGGGTGAATGGATTAATTGGTCAATGGGAGGTTGTGTGCTATTGATAATTCTATTTAAGGGGAGTTCTGATTTTTCGGAAGCTATTTCGGCAGAAAAGTACCCACATTACAAAGAATATCAGAAGAAAGTTCCTAGGTTCATTCCTTTTATTAAGTAACTAATGCATTAGGTACTTTGATAACATTGCCAGTAAAATAAAGGAAACAATTGTTCCAAAAAGAAGAATACTCCAATTAGAATGGCCTTTTTTTCTCCAATAAATATAATTCAGCACACCTATTGTAATGCTTATAATTGGAATAGCAACGTGCATTAACAGAGATTAAACTGCTGAAAATGATGTGTAAAATGTTTGGCATGTAAACGCAGCCAACCTTTGTAGTCTAATGGGCCGTAGTAGGGATGAAGAGAAGTTTTTTCAGGTGATTCCTCGTAAGAGGTTTCAAAATCGATCCAAAGTTCGCAAAATTCATCAATGGCAAGCTCCATCGTTTCATTTCTGAGCGTGTAATTTTCCGGGGCAAAATGCACTTGTATATTCTTTGCCATAGGCTTTTCACTCCATAAGAAACCTAGCATTGAAGGTAATTTTTCTTCAGGAATAGCTAATTCATGTTTGCCATTCCCCATAGCCATATTTAAACTATCGGATAGATGTTCAACCATCCGTTGAGCAGACATATTTCCCCATTGTGGTGTAGAAGATTCTTCTAATTTATTCAGGTGGGATAAAATAAATTCTAAATTTGGTTCAATGAAAGACATTTTTATTTTCCAATTATAATATGAAGACTTTTAGGAACAACCTCAACAATTACTTTATTTGGAACAACTGTAGGTTCGCCATCATAATGTCCGAGTGAATTATTCATTTCAATGGTTGCTGTTTTAAAAGAAATAACTTCACTTAACGCTTCACGCTGTAATTTTCCTTTGAAATAGTTGTTTACTACAAAGGGTATTTTCCAAAAAGAGAAAGGCTTTAAAATAACAAGTTCTAGTATTCCATCTGTTGGATCAGATTTTGGAGACACAATAAACCCATTTCCAAATTCTGAGGTATTCGCTACGGTACACATCATAGCTGGAATTTTCTTAATTTCACCATTCGTATCAATGGTAAAATTGATAGGATGATATTTGAAGAATTCCTTTAAAACATGCTTGACATAGACCCAAAATCCCCTTCTCTTATCTTGATCGAATCGTTTAGCAACAAGTGCATCTAGTCCAAAACCTCCAAAACCTAATACTGGGTTGTCGTTAACTTTTACAGTATCCATTTGAATACTAAAAAAATGGTTAATGCATTGGATTGCTTTAGAAAGGTCCAGTGGAATTTTAAGATGGCGCGCTAAACCATTTCCAGAGCCCGAAGGTAAGATTGCCAATTTCACATCGGTTCCAATGAGAGCAGTTCCTACATCATGGACGGAACCATCACCACCAACGGCACAAACAATGTCAATTTTGCTTTCAACAGCTTCTTTACCAATTTGATACCCATGTCCTTTTCTCTCAGTGTATTTTATTTCATAGTCATAGGCCGATAAATCTAGTTCAGATTGAATTAATGCAGGAATTCCATCTTTTCTTTTAACTCCCGAAATGGGATTTATAACGAACCATATGGTTTTCTTTTGCTGCACTTAAGAAACTTTGAGACTTATTTAAACTCAAAGATACGTACAATTGAACTAACATTAAATTAATTTTTTGTTCACAAATATCATTTTATACTTGGTTAACTTATATTTGATAAATAAAATGTACCATGAAGAAAGAAAAGGCAATTGAACAAAATAGAGCAGCATTAAAGCAGTTGTTATTGAATAAATCGGCATTAAAACAAGACATAGCAGATGATTGTGAAAAAGTATTTGAGTCATTTAAAAAGATGATTCAATTTGAAATCGATGCCTTGAAGAAGGTGATTGACGACCCAAGAATTCGTTTATATACGGAAGATAAAGGTAAGTTTGAAATGCACGTGTATATCGGAAGCGATGTATTGGTTTTTAATTTGCATAATAATGTATTCAGATTACCCGATAATAATCCACTTTGGGGAACTTCTTATTTCAGAGGCAATGAAAATAATGGGTATTTTGGGATTATAAACGTTTACAATTTTCTTGCTGAGTCCTTTCTAAAAAATAGAATGGAGGACATTGGATATCTTATAGGAAGGGTGTTTGTAAATCATGAACGTCATTTTTGGGTAGAAGGTAAGGGGATGTTGGGAGGAATGTTTAGAGATCCTCAAAATTTACAGTTATCAGATGACATCGTGGAGATAATCGTTCAATTAGCGTTTGCTCATGCGTTAGAATTTGATTTGTACATTCCGCCTTTCGAGTATTACGATCAACTTACTGTTTCACAAATTCAATATATTGGCGATTCTCTGAAGCTACAAACCGCCAAAAGATTAGGTTTTAGAATGAAAGGAGAAGAAAATTAATATTTAAAAAAGTAAGATTCTCTCTTGCGTTTAACGAATTTACTCGTATATTTGCACTCCCAAATTGAAAAATTAGGGTAGTTGGCCCATTCGTCTAGTGGTTAGGACGCCAGGTTTTCATCCTGGAAACAGGAGTTCGATTCTCCTATGGGCTGC
>CAZLVX010000106.1:6002-7214 GCA_964562965.1 uncultured Lishizhenia sp. | reverse complement strand
CGGTAATTTCAGAATCTTCTGCACTTATCTATCACGAAAACTTGCTTCTGTCTCTTAACGATTCTGGAGGAGAAAAAGTACTATTTAAATTAGACACTCTTGGTCAATTAATTCAAACCATAACAGTAGTGAATGCTACAAATGTAGATTGGGAAGCATTGGCGATTTCTGATTCAGTGCTATTCATTGGCGATTTTGGTAACAATAACGGTAACCGTCAGGATCTTTCTATTTACTCTTTACCGATTGCGCAAATTACAAGCGGAGCAGATACTGTTCAATCGGTAAAAAGACATTTTGTTTACCAAGATCAACAATCTTTTAATTCTAACCCGAATGCAACAAATTTTGATGCAGAAGCCTTTGTTTATTACCAAGACAGCCTGCATATTTTTAGTAAAAGCTGGCAATCGTTTTATTGTAAACACTATGTTTTGCCGATTAATTGGCAAGATACAGCAACAGCAGAGTTAAGAGATAGCCTTTATATAAATGGGTTAGTAACAGATGCCACTATAGATAAAGAAACGGGTAAATTAGTATTGTTGGGCTATAAATTAGATGCTCCAACCCAAGGAGGGGCTTTTTATTCTACTTTTGCCCATATATTGTTCGATTATCCTAATCATTTGTTCTTTAAGGGGAACAATAGAAGAATTGAATTGGGCGGTGTTTTATCACTAGGGCAAACGGAAGGAATAACATGGTCTTCACAGAATAAAGGATTCATAACATCAGAAAAGGTTACTACACCAATTGAAATAGCACCAAAACTAAGAAGCTTTGATTTTAATATTTTTTTTCATCAAGTACAGGCGAACATAACGGAAACAGAAACCACCCCGTATTACTTTTTAAACAATTTAGGTGATTTAGAAATAGGTCCATCGGTTTATCAACCAAAATTATTTAACATTTTAGGACAAGAACTTCCACTCGAAAAAAAAGCAATAGGCTGGAGTAAACACTTCGCCCAACCGGGGAATTATTTCTTATTTATTGGTAATCAAACCTATAGAGTTTTTATTCCATAAAGAAATAATGTTCAAGAAAACACCATGTTTGAACAGTAATTAGCAACAAACAATCATAATCGACTGATAAACAATAAAATAAATCGTAACTTCTTTCAAAAAAAGTTATGTCTGGAACAATTATCACGGCCATTATTATTGTATCGGTATTAATGCTGGGTTTATTGGGCTTATACTT
>CAZLVX010000106.1:0-5902 GCA_964562965.1 uncultured Lishizhenia sp. | reverse complement strand
CCAGATGAAGGAACTCAATATAGGTCTGCGATATTCTATCAAACGGAAGAAGAAAAGAACAAGTCGCAAGAGTACATTAAACAATTAATAACGCAAAAAAAGTTTTCTAAGGTTACGACCACACTAGAGCCATTTATAAAATTTTACAAGGCAGAAGAATATCACCAAGATTTTGAAAAAAGGAACCCTGATCATCCTTACGTGAAAGCAATTAGTTTACCCAGGCTAATGAAATTTAAAAAATCCTCACCTAGTTATATTAAGAAAGAATGAAAAGAATGATTTACGTATCAGCAAGCTTAGTTATTGTATTTATTTTATCACAATTAATTATGTCATATTCATTAAATAAAATCGAAAACCCAAGTTATGTGGTGTTAAAAGATTTTGGAGATTTTGAAGTTCGGCTGTATGATTCCATGATAATGGCGAATACACCTTTATCTAACAATACATATGAACAGAATGCTAACGAAGGCTTTAGACGGGTGGCTTCCTATATTTTCGGGCAAAATGAAAGGGAAGAAAAAATTGCCATGACTTCACCTGTTTTTATGGAAATGGGAAATTCCCCATCGATGTCATTTGTGATGCCAAAGCAATACAATCGACAAGACCTTCCAGACCCAACTGTTCGGAATGTAGAATTGGTTACTGTTAAACCAATGCGTTTGGCGGTGATCTCCTTTTCGGGTTATGCGAACGATGAAAAAATAGCCTCTTATCGAAAAAAACTAATGGGACTTATGATTAAAAATGGAATCAAACCGGGGAATCAGTACTATTTTTTAGGGTATAATGCCCCTTGGCAAGTTATTGGAAGAAAAAATGAGGTTGCCATAGAAATAAAAGAGGAAACCAATAATTAGAATTTCCCCATTTCTTTTAGTGCGGTATTGATTTCTTTATCGTCGGAGTTTACGACGCGATAATAACCTTCTTCTATCCAAATTTGTCTGGCAATTTCAGATTTTATTGTTTTAATAAGTAGGTTTTTAGCACTTTTGTTCGGCTTTTCGTAAACGTTCAATTTATAATATTTAGCGCTAAATTCATAAAACGATTTTAGTACAGCATCATTAACTACAAATTGCTGCTGAAATTCTAAGAGGCTTTTCCAAGTATTTCGTTTTCCAGAGAGGTAATCAAAAGCAAAAGATGTAAAAACCCCCTCAATCCGACAAGCCCTGAAAAACAAGTCCATCCCGGTAGTATCAAATCGAACATAAAAATCAGGAAATATTCCTCCTCCACCGTAAACGATTCTCTTTTTAATTAACGTTTTAAATTTTAAAGAATCTGGTAGTTTTTTCAGGTCATTCGGTTGTAACTCTCTTTCATTGAAGCGTTCTTGATCACGAATGTAATCTTCATAGGATTTCCCGGCATAAGGTTTTTGTATGCAACGCCCACTTGGGGTGTAGTAGCGGGCAACAGTTACGCGTAAGCTACTTCCATCATTCATTGCCCTGTCCTCTTGAATTAATCCTTTTCCAAAAGAAGTGCGCCCAACAATAATTCCTCGGTCATTATCTTGAATAGCGCCCGCAACAATTTCGCTAGCTGATGCAGAATATTCGTTAATCAAAACAGCTAATTTAATATCTTCGAGCAATCCTCCCGCCTTAGCAAATTCTTTTTGCTCAGGGAATTTTCTTCCTTTTGCGCTAACAATTAGTCTCCCAGAAGGTAAAAACTCATCCGCGATTGAAACGGCAGCTTCCATCACGCCTCCTCCATTTCCTCTAAGATCTAGGATTAATCCCTTCATTCCTTGTCTTTTCAATTTTTGAACAGCCTGAATGAATTCTTGATGTGTAGGCACAGAGAATTGTTCAATGAGCACATAACCTGTTTCGGCATTGATCATGTATGAACACGTGACCGTTGGAACAGGGATTACCCCTCTTTTGATAGAAAAGGTAAGTGGTTTCTTGTTACGGATAACGGTAAATGAAACGTTTGTACCCGGATCTCCTTTAAGTTGAGACATCACATCATCAGTGTTAATTTTTACGTTTGCAACAGCTTTACCATTAATTTTAATGATTTTATCTCCAGCAAGCACCCCAGCTGCAAAAGACGGGGAACCCGGAATTACGTTGGATACGCAAATTGTATCGCGAAGCAAGAAAAACCGAACCCCAATGCCACCAAACTTTCCTTCAATGGATTCTTTCATTCGGGCAACTTGATCAGAAGGGATGTAATTCGTGTGAGGATCTAATTTGTGAAGCAGCTCATTAATGGTTGCATCGAAAACTGAATCTTTATTGATGTTATCAACGTATTTCTCGTCCAAAATATTCATTACGTCATATAGCTTTTCGACTTTTTCTAGGTTTTTTAATTTTTCTCCTTCAAGAGGTCTACTCATGAAATCGCCAATAAAAATCCCCGCCGCCAAAAACAGCGCAAAATATAGCGGTAAAAAATAATTAGGCTTTTGATTATCCGACATCGTCAATTTGTTCAATTTGAATAATATCTAATCCAGCATCAAGCAAAAAACGAATCCCTGAAGTGTCTTTATAAGCTTCTTTATAAACAAGGCGTTTGATACCAGATTGCAACACCAGCTTACTACAATCTTTGCAAGGAGAATGTGTTAAGTACAAGGTTGCATCCTTACAATTATTAGTGGATTTCGCGACTTTTAAAATAGCGTTAGCTTCCGCATGTAAAACATACCAATGTGTGTTTCCTTGCTCGTCTTCACAACAATTATCAAACCCAGCAGGGGCGCCGTTATATCCGTCGGAAATTATAATATTATCTTTTACAATAATAGCCCCTACTTGTTTCCGCTTACAATACGATAATTTAGACCAACTTTCAGCCAGTCTTAAATAAGCTTTGTCGTATCGTTCTTGTTTTGACATGTGACAAAAATAAGGATAACTCTTCGTTTTGGCTAAAAAATAACTTATGTTAACCTAAAAAAGTCTTGTGCTATTTTATCAGCGAACAACATGCCCTTTTTCGTGAGCTCTAACGCGTGAAGATTGTGTTTCAAACAGTTGAGGTCTGACCAATAATCAATTCGTTCTTGTTCTTCCTTTCTAAATCCTCCTAATTGTTGGATGGCAACTTTTTCTACTCCCCATTTTGTCCTTAAACCGGTTAGAAACAACTCGTTCCATCTGTTGTTATCATTTAGAAATTCCGTTTCGAACCAATCAGATTTGTTAAAATCAGCCTGCATATAACTAGAATTATTGGAAACATTCCACCGGCGACTTTTACCATCATAAGAGTGAGCAGATGGACCAAAACCACAATAAGAAAGGCCCCTCCAATAATTAGCGTTGTGAATAGCTTCTCCACCGGGACGAGCAAAATTGGAAACTTCATATTGTTCGAATCCAGCAGATGTAAGGATTTCAATCAGTTGCGTGAACTGGCTTTCGATTACTTCATCTGTCGGTATTTCAAGTTGGCCTTGTGAAACTAAATTTTTTAATAATGTCTTTTCTTCTACGGTTAAACAATAGGCGGAAACATGATTAATTGGTAGCTGGGTTATTTCCCTCAAGGTCGTTTCCCACTGTTTTAGCGTTAAATCCGGCAAACCATAGATTACATCAGCATTTATGCGATCAAAACCTTTTTCAGCAGCCAAGTGAATTGCGTCAATTCCGTTTTGAACGGCATGAGAGCGATTCATCCAAAGCAAATCCTCTTCTTTTAGTGATTGTATTCCGATTGACAAACGGTTGATTCCAAGCGTTTTCCAACTTTCTAACTTGTCGTTAGTTACATCTTCTGGATTAACTTCAAAGGTAATCTCGTCTATAAAAGAGGTGTCATAATGTTTAAACACCTCATTTAGAAGGAATTCAAGTTCATCGTTGTTGAGAACGCTAGGTGTTCCACCGCCGAAATAGATTGTGTTAATTGGTTCGTTAAGCTCTGATTTTCTTAAAGAAATTTCTTCCCCAATTTTTGCAATCAATTTTCCCCGATACTTCTCAAAGGAAGTAGAAAAATGAAAATCACAATACGAACATCTTTTCCGACAAAAAGGAATGTGTAAGTAAATTCCGGCCACAATTGGCTATCTCGTTTTGATAAACTTCACAAGTTTACGTTGGTTTTCGCTAATAATTTCAACAAAGTAAACTCCCTGTCCCAATGAAGATACGTCCAATTCGGTTGTGTTGGTATAGCAAGGCTTTCCGAATAAAAACTGTCCGGAAGTACTTAAAACATTTACTTGTGATGCTGAACTAGCAGCTGTATAAACATTTAATAAGCCTTCAGAAAGAGGATTAGGGAACAAAACAGCCTCTGTGGTTTCTATATGTGTAATTCCTGAAGCACCTATACAAAATTGCAAACTTGTTTGATCTCCGAAATCAGCATTAGCTTCTGCAATTTCAGCTAAAGTATCCCCTTGAAAAACAATAGAAACACTGCCATCCTGTCCACACCAAAACCCACCTAATAAACCATCACCATAGGAATCCATGATAACGTAAGTATAGCAACCGTCATTCAAACACCAAGGCTCAGTAATCAAACCTGGAGCATCGTCTGGGTAACCACTACCAAAATAAACAGCGTTTGCATTTTGATCTTGCAACTCCCAGCTAGTTTCAGAACCGTAACAATCAAGCGTTAAATTAAGATTAACTGTTTGTCCACCAATTACAACGTTGAATGAAGAGCTAACGCTGTTGTTGTTGTTGTTTTCGTCTGTTTGTCCAACATTCGGGTTTGAAACGTTCGCTCCAAATGTATGAGCTCCTGCTGAAAGGGAGGCGGTAGGTAATGTTACTACGGTAGATTGCCATTGAGGCAGATTTCCTGTCCAATTAAATGTTTGGTTGAGGTTTCCGTCAAATCCGTAAGAAATAGTAGCACTTGTTAGTGTTTGTTGACCATTATTTTGAATCGAAACAACTGGAGTTACCTCAGCACCACAAAATGTTCCAGAAACACCTTGAGGATTTGCAATTCCGGCATCTACTTGCACTGGTGTTGCATTAGATGGGTCGTAGCCGTCAATAAATTCAGCTCCTGAGTTATTTGGATCAAGCCAGAATTTCAATTGATTTGTGCTGTTGGAATTTGCCGGTTCCCATGAATTGTGAACTCGTCCATAATAATCGGGAGAACTTAGGTTTGTACATGACGCCCCTCCGCCCCATAGCTGCCCAATAATTCTATGGTTTTGATCAAAAAGAGGAGAGCCGGAAGATCCCCCTTCTGTTGTGGTATTGCGATCCCATTCTACCGTCCACGTTGAGTTTGCCTCAGTAGACCCCATGCCTTGACTTGCAACCGCTGCTGCGTCGTCAAACGATATTTTCTTGATATCACCTGCCGGATGATGAATTGAGACGGAAGATGTTGGAGCAGCATCCCCGTTGTTCCAACCTGCAAAATATGGATTGTAACTTAATGGAACTGTATTTCCTTGCAATCCGCCCGTAATTTCAACTAAACAAAAATCTGAAGGAGTTCTTCTCGATCTTAATACTGCGCCACTTAAGGATTGAAAAGTTGGCGAACTTCCTGGGTTTGCACAATCAGCTGCTTGCCAATTGAAACGAAAAATCCAGTTTGTTGGATCTGAGTAACAATGGTTGGCTGTCAATACGTATGGTTTCCCATCGTTTAGCGTATTATTGATTAATGCTCCAGAACAAAAACCATTACTTCCAGAAACAAGCATTACTGCACTGTTTCGCTCTTGTTGCCACGGAAGACCATCAGCACAGTTTACGTTCATGTTACAAGCACCGGAACTACCAAATGCTTTCTCTGAAAATTCCGAGGCTGTTCTGTATCCATGAGTTACCCGAGAAATATTAAGATGTCCGACAGCATTGTTTTTTGGTACATAATATTCAACTATTACACGAGAACCAGGAACCAATTCTGTTCCTAAAACTCC